>JALRKU010000269.1 GCA_023254755.1 Aeromicrobium sp.
CACCAGCTGTCCAAGCTCAAGGCCTACTCGAGCATCGACTACGAGCGCTGACCGGCGACGCGGCCCGGTCGGCCGCGTCAGAGTGCGTCGAGGATGCGACGTCGTTCGTCGGCGTACTCGTCGTCGCTGACCAGCCCGTCGGCCTTGAGCGCGTCGAGGCGGCGCAGTCGGTCGGCGGGCTCGGCCGGAGCGGACTGCCCCGACTGCCAGTCGATCTCCATCGACGTCGGCTCCTCGGGTCCCACGACGAGCGCCCGCAGGACGCCGCCGGGCCGGACGTCGGCGAGCGCGGTGTGCGGCACGGTCGCCTTCTTGGTGACGCGGTAGGTGGGCCCGCCGTCGGGTGCGACGTCGAGGACGAGCTCCAGACGCGGCCGCTCGTTGACGTAGGTGCCCGTCTCACGCGCCGACACCACGACCAGACGGGCCGGCACGGTGGGCGTCGGACCCGCGACCGAGGCGATCCCGGAACCGAGCAGGAACAGCAGCGCCGACACGACCGCGAGGACGCTGATGACCGCCCCGACGACGAGGGGGAGCCACCGCAGCTCGGGGTCGTCGAGGCGCCACCGGGTCAGCCCGACGACGACTGCCGGCGCGCCGGCGGCGAGGAACAGCGCGGTGCCAGTGAGCACGGTCTTCAGCGGCACGGGCGGGGACGCCGGCTCCGGCGCCGAGCGGCTCGCCTCGAGCGCCGCACGCACGCGGCGGCTGTGCGCCGTGGCGGGGACCGCGACCGCCAGCCAGATCATTCCGACGACCACGAGACCGGGACTCGAGCGCCACGCGCCGACGATCATCGCCACGGGCCCGAGCACGAACAGCGCCTTCGCCACCATGGACGGTGAGAGTAGTGCTCGCGCCCCCGCCTCGCTAGGGTCGCGAGGACGGAGGTGCTCCATGCCCGACCCGACCGACCAGCCACCCGTGGTGCCGCGTGACCGCCTGTTGATCGGCGGCTACGCCGCCGCCGGGCTGGTGGTGATCGGCAGTCTCGGGCCGTGGAGCTCGGTCCTCGGGATCTCCGTCGCGGGCACCGAGGGCGACGGCGTCATCACGATCGCCCTCGCGCTGCTGTCCGCCGCCGGCATCTACCTGACGACGTCCTCCGACGGCGAGCCACCGATCAAGGCCCACTGGGTGACGGTCGCCCTCGCGTCGCTGTGCCTGTTGATCGCGGTCGTCGACGTCGTCGACGTCGCGGCGACCGAAGAGGTCTCCCCCGGATGGGGCCTGTGGCTGCTCCTCCTCTCCTCGATCGCCCTGGTGCTCGTCAGCGTGAGGCTGCTGCAGCGGCTCAGGTCAGCTCGGGACCGATGACGACCGTGGGGATCGCCAGGTCGGGATCCTTGACCGTGAAGATGCGGGTGCCGGGCTTGCGACCGGTGCGGATCGGCGACAGGTCGACGGCGGCCGCGGCCAGGCGGGCGTGGGTGACGTCGAGGTCGGGCGAGTGCCAGGCCAGACCCCACACGCAGACGGTCGGCCGAGGCGTGCCGTCGTCGTGGACGATCACCTCGACGACGACGTCACCTGCACGGAAGAACAGCTGACGCGTGTCGTCGGCGACCTGACGATCGAGGCGGAGGTCGAGACCGAGCGTTGCACCGAACAGTGCGGCTGCCTGATCGCGGTCGGTGCACCAGAACACGACGTGGTCGAGGCCGGTCACGTCGCCGGTCGGCGCCGGCGGCGAAGCGGCGACGACACCCAGGGGAAGGTCGGGCGCAAGGCCCCGGCGGTCGAGGAGCCGGGCCGCGGCATCGACGTCCGTGACGCAGAGGTCGACCGCATGGTCGTCGTCGGTGCCCCCGACGACACGGACCTCGGCGGCGCCCCGGCGCAGGTCGTCAGCCGGCACGTCGAGCAGTCGGGCGTACGCCGCCGCGGTGGCGCCCGGATCGTCGGAGGCCACGGAGACCCGGACGCCGACGACCTGTGGTTCGCGGGTCGGCGTGATCATGGGGCGAGGGTATCGGTGCCCGTGGGCGACCCGGCCCATGTGGACGAAATCGTTGATAGCACGGGAACTATCAGGTATAGTCGAACACATGTTCGACAACGCGATCACGGTGGACGCCCTGGCGGCGGCCCGTCGCGCCGCGAACGTCGCCGAGGCGCGGATGTGCGCGCTGATGGTCGACTACGAGACCCAGGAGCGCGAGACCTCGACCCACCAGACCACGTCCATGGGTGCCCTGGTCGCTCGGTCGCTGATCCCCACCGAGGTCGGCCAGGCGATGGGGTGGTCCGCTCAGCAGGCCACGCTGCGGCTGCACACCTGCCGCACGGCCAGGAGCCGCACCCCGTTCGTGTGGTCCGCGTTCGGTGCCGGCGACATCGACTACGCCGCCGTGCAGGCCGTCGTCACCACGGTGCAGAAGCTGCACCACCCCGAGTCCGTCACGCGGCTCGACACCACGGTCGTGGCCTACGCCTCGACCCACACCACCGCCGAGCTCAAGCGGTGGCTGCGCCGCTTCGTCGAGAGGGTCGAGCCCGACGAGGCCGTGACCCGCGCCGGTGCCGAGCGCGAACGCCGGTACGTCCGGGTCGACCACGGCGACGACGGCATGTCCTGGATCTCGGCCTACGTGCCCGCCCACGTCGCCGGTGCCGTCGAGCGCCGCCTCTGGAAGGAGGCCCGGCGCCTGGACGCCGACGGCCGCACCCTGGAGCAGAAGTCCGCCGACCTCTTCGCCGCCTGGCTCACCACCAGCGAGTCCACCACCGCGATGATCGACGTCGACGTCGTCCTGACCGTTCCTGCCGACGTGCTGGCCGGGGCACGTTCCGGCTTCGCGACCTCCGCCGACGACGCCTGGTCGATCCCCGCGTCGTGGGTCGCCGAGCTCGCCGCCGCCGGCGACCCGTTCTGGCACCGCATGGTCGTCGACCCGGTCACCGACGACGTCCTCTCCGTCGAGTACGTCGGCCGCTTCGCCAACGCCACGCTCCGCCGAGCCCTCGAGATCCGCGACGGGACCTGCGCCACCGCTGGTTGCCTGACCCCTGCGTGGAAGTGCGAGATCGACCACCGCATCCCCTGGCCTCGCGGATCCACCACCGCCACCAACACCCGACCACTGTCCAAGGCCCACCACGCGCACAAGAGCCACGGCCTCACGCCCAAGACCGTCAGGCCCGCGGCCGGCTTCGTCGTCGACGTCTACTGGAGTGCGGCCTGACCGCTACTTCCCTGCGGTCGCGCGGCAGGTCTCCAGCGCGCCGATGAGCTCGGCCGCGGCGTCTCGCTCGACGTGTTCACCCTGTGCCCGCTTCAGCCAGTCGAGCAGGTCGCGCCCACGGACGACCTCCACGTCGTCGACGCGAGCGTCGGCGGAAATGGCCCTCTGCGCCCGACCCCAGACCACGATCAGCGGCGTGACGTCGACTGCCCTCGTGGTTGCTCGGTGGCCGCCACGCTCTCGCGTGAGGATCGACCCGATGACGCCCTCCGTGCGCCTCTTGGCCCGCGGGCCCGCCGCGGCCATCTGCCGCGCATCACGACCGGATCCGTCGGAACGCCATTTCGAGTCGATCACCACCACCCCGGCATTCCTCGTCACCACGACGTGGTCGATGTCGCCGAGGACCAGGTCGATGGCGTCAACAGAACCCCAGATCAAACGCTTCCGCCGAGCCGTCCCGAGAACGTCGCGCGTGTTGTCCTCACCCCAGGCGCCCCGCAGCTGATGGATCGCAGATCCGTCGACGACGAGGAACAGCAACCCGATCAATCCGATGAACACCGCAGCGAGCGACGCGTGGGTGAATCCGATCCAGTAGCCGCTACCACCCGGCAGGACACGCGCACTGAACCATGACGTCGCCGCAGCAAGCCCGACGAAACCGGCCGCGACGATTCCAATGACCTGCCAGTTCTCCCTCAGGAATTCACGCCAAATCACCCGAAGCCGACGCCTTCCGTACGGCTGCACCTTCCCCATTTCGTCCTCCCTCGTGGTGGGAGAACGGTACGTAGTGAGAGGGTCAGGCCACCGCGGGGCCGTACAGCGCCGCGGGCGCGTCGGTCAGGAGTGCCCAGTAGCGGTCGCCGAAGGAGAAGTGCCACCACTCGGTGGCGTAGTTGACGAAGCCCGCACCGGTCATCGCCTCGACCAGCACCCGGCGCCACGCTGCCGCGTCGGCCGGGACGTCCGGGTGGTCGGTGTAGCACCGTCCGTCGGACTCCTCGGGGGTCGCGTTCATCCGGGTGCCGAGATCGAGCTCGACACCATGGCGGGCCACGGTGACGTCGACCGCGGCACCGGCCGAGTGCGGTGCGACCTCCGGCGGAGAGATGTGCCGCGCGGCGAGGTGGTGCAGGGCGACGGCGTCGAGCGACGGGTCGGCCGCCGCGAGCTCGGCGGAGTAGTCCGCGAAGTAGCGCCGCTGCAGGGCCGGCGGGCGGAACCCTTCGACCAGCAGCAGGTCCACACCGTCCGGCAGGACAGCCGCGGCAGCGGCGAGACGATCACGCACCCCCGAGCGGACGAGCCGCCATGCGCCCGCGTCGTCGGCGTAGCGCTGGTCGACCACGACCCGCGGCGTGTCCGTGACGTCGACGAGCGGTTCGCCGGAGTCCTGCAGCGGCACGGCGGCGACGCGCGGGTCACTGATCAAGATGATGTCGGACACGGTGAACCATCGTGCCAGGGCCCGCGCACTGGCTACGCTCCCCCCATGGCCGTGAAGCGCTCGGGAGAGCTGTTCGCCCACCTGCCGTCGGGCATCGACATCTGCTACGAGACGTTCGGTCGCAAGGCCGACCCCGCCGTGCTGCTGGTCATGGGCCTGGGTGGGCCGATGGGGTGGTGGACCGACGACTTCTGCACCCTGCTCGCCGAGGAGGGGTTGCGGGTCATCCGCTTCGACAACCGCGACACCGGCCGCTCGACCAAGCTCCGGCAGCACCCCGTCGGGAAGAGCGACGTGGTCAGGGCGTTCGCCGGTCTCCCGGTGAAGGCGCCCTACGGACTCGAGGACCTCGCCGGCGACGCGATCGGGCTCCTCGACGACCTCGACGTCCGCCGCGCCCACGTCGTCGGCGTGTCGATGGGCGGGATGATCGGCCAGCTGATCACGATTACCCATCCCGACCGCGTGCTGTCGCTGACGTCGATCATGTCGACGACCGGCCGGCGCAGGGTCGGCTGGCAGCACCCCCGCGTGATCCCCGCGATGCTCGCGTCCGCCGGACGCACCCGCGACGCGTACGTCGCCCGCGCCCTGCGCACGTCCCGCATCATCGGCTCACCCGACTTCCCGACCGACGAGGCGCGCGCCACCGCCAGAGCCGTCGAGACCTACGACCGCGGCTGGATCGCGAGCGGGGTGGCCCGGCACATGATGGCGGTGCTCACCCAGGCCGACCGCACCGCCGCGCTGGGCGACGTCACCGCACCGACCACCGTCATCCACGGCCTCGCCGACCCGCTGGTGCACAAGTCGGGCGGCCGGGCGACCCACGCGGCGATCCCCGGGTCGGAGCTGCTCGAGATCGCCGGCATGGGACACGACCTGCCCGTCCAGCTCTACCCGACGTACGTCGAGGCGATCGTGAAGAACGCCGCCCGCGCGTCATGAGGCACCACCCGCGACACGCCAGCGACGACCCACAGATCGTCCGTCGGCTCGTGCGCGAGCATCCCTGGGCGACCATCGTCTCGAGCCACGACGGCGAGCTCGTCGCCTCGCACTACCCCGTGATGCTCGACCCCGACCACGAGCTGGCGCTGCTGACGCACGTCGGACGACCCGACGAGCAGATCCACGGCTTCGGCACGGCTGAGGTGCTCGTGATCCTGCAGGGACACCACGGTTACGTGTCGCCCAGCTGGTACGCCCCCGGTTCGAGCAGGGCGCCGACCTGGAACTTCACGGCGGCACACCTCACCGGGGTCCCCGAGATCCTCGATGAGGCCGAGAACCTGGCCGTCCTCACCCGGCTGGTCGAGCTGTTCGAGCAGCACGTCGACGACCCGATGTGGCTCGACCAGACGTGGGGCGCCCGCGTGGCGAAGGGCACGGTGGGCCTGCGGATCCCGGTCGACCGCTTCACGCTCAAGGTCAAGATGAGCCAGGACAAGGACCCGGTGTCGGTGCAGAACGTCGTCGACCACCTGCGCCGCGACGGCCCGTACCGCCACGACGCCCTCGCCGCGGACGTGGAACGTGCGCGCGACGAGGGCGTCGGGTACCGCTAGCGACTACTTCTGCAGGTAGCAGGCCTCCGAGAAGTCGTGGCCCTTGGCGGTCGGACCGGTGAAGAAGTCCACCGACTCGGTGACTCCGGTGCTGGTGCCCGACTTCGGTGCCGCGAGCTGCGTGGTGCGGACCGCGGCCGCGTTGGCGTCGCCGGCGTAGTTGCCGGAGCCCTCGGGCAGCATGCCCTCCGAGTCGACCTCGGTGAGCGACGTCGCCGCCTTCAGCAGCCCCTCCCGCGTGAGGTCGCCGTCCTCGATCGCCTTCTCGAGGGCCGCCTTCAGGACGTAGCCGCCGCTCCAGCCCAGTGCGAAGTAGGCGTTCGGCGTCTCGCTGCCGTTGGCCTCACGCATCGCCTCGAAGCCTGCGCTGTCGGTGTCCCACAGCGGGAACGAGGTGGCCCACAGGTACGACGCCTCGAGCGCCGGGCCCGCCGGCGACTCCAGCAGCGCCGCGTTCCACGTCGGGATCGAGCCGACGAACGTGCCCTTGAAGCCGGCCTTCACCGCACCGCCCACGACCGCCGCGACCTCGAGCGGTCCGGTCGCGATGACGACCACGTCGGCCTTCGAGTCCAGGACCGCCTTGACCGCGGCCGCCTGGCCGTCGGCGCCCGGCAGGGTCTGGATGTCGGTGAACTTCGCCCCACGCTCCTCCGCGGCGATGCGAGCGCCCACCATGGCGTCGTCGCCGTAGTCACCCGGGAAGTGGACGGCGGCGATGCTGTCGGCGTCCAGCTCGTCGACGCCGTAGTCCACGGCGTTCATCGCCTCGGCGCAGTAGCTCGTGCCGATCTCCAGCACGCGGTCCTCGGCGTACCAGTTCGAGCCCAGCGTCGCCGGGATGACCAGCAGGTCCTTGGCGTCGGCGTCGCGCAGCATCGTCTCGGTCGCGACGGTGCCGAGCGACTGCGCCACCGCGAGGATGTCGCCCTTGATCTCGGAGTAGACCTGCGAGTGCGTCTCGGGGTCGTACTTGTTGTCCTTGACGTACTCGGTGACGTTCACCTCGTAGTCGCCGATGCCACCGTCGGCGTTGACCTTGTCCCAGAACGCCTTGCCTCCGGCGGTGAGGGGGACGCCGACGCCCTTGAACGCACCGGTGAGGTCGCTGATGACGCCCAGGTAGATGCACCCCTTGTCCTTGTCGACCGCGTCGGGGCACGGCTCCTCGGTCACGCCGGGTGCCGACGCGGTGTCGTCGTCGCCCCCACGACCACACCCCGTCAGGACGAGTGCCGTGGCCGCCATGGCCACGGTCGCTCGACGAATCGTTCGCCTCATCGGTGTCTCCTTCTATCTAGTAAGAGAAAGGGAAGCTCTTCCAGTACGTCCTGATGCGGTGCCAGATCCCGAACAGGCCCCGTGGCTCGAACAGCAGGAACGCGATGATCAGCAGGCCGTAGAGGCCGACCTCGATCTCGAAGACGTTGGGGTGCTCGTTCGACGCCGTCGTGACGAACGGCAGGAACGAGGGCAGCTCGCTCGCGATGCGCGGCAGCAGCGCGATCAGGAAGGCGCCCATGATCGAGCCGGACACCGTCGCCACGCCGCCGATCAGCACCATCGCGATGAACTGCACCGACAGCAGCAGGCCGTAGCCGCCGCTGAACCGCTCGGGACCGAAGTGACCGTTGGCGACGAACAGCAGCGATCCGCACACGCCGGCGTAGAACGACGACAGCACGAACGCGATGAGCTTGTACTTCGCGAGCTCGACGCCCATGACGCCCGCGGCCACGTCGCGGTCGCGCACCGCCGCGAACGCCCGGCCGATCTTCGACCGGCCGATGTTGCGGGCCAGCACGGCGAAGACGACCAGCACGACGAGGAACAGCCAGAACAGCTTCTGCTCCTGCGTGTACGCGCCGTCGACCGTCAGGTCGGCGCCGAGGACGACGGGCTTCGGCGCGTCGCGGCCCACCTGCGCGCCACCGGACAGGTCGGCCCACTCGGTGAACACGTAGCCACCGATGATGACGAGGCCGAGCGTGACGACGGCCAGGTAGAGACCGCGCAGCCGGGTCGCCAGCGGCGCGACGATCGCGCCGGCGGCGGCGGCGACGACGCCGGCACCCAGGATCCAGGCGGGCACGAACGTGATGCCGAGGCCCATCGCCCGGCCGTCGGGGTCGCCGGCCATGACCGAGGCCGTGTAGGCCCCGACGCCGACGAAGAACGCGTGACCGAGCGACACCTGGCCCGCGTAGCCCGTGAGCAGGTTCAGCCCGATCGCGCCGATCGCGAGCACCAGACCGGTGCCGAGCAGCTTGAGCAGGTCGTCGCTCACGGTCAGCGGCAGCAGCGCCGCGACGACCACGACGGCCAGCACCCCGAGCTGCTTGGGCCGCGTGTTGAGGAAGGCCATGTCCTGGCCGTAGGCGGTGTAGAGCTCGGGGCGACCCGAGACGCGGGTGCTCATACGCGCTCCACCTCCTTCGTGCCGAAGAGGCCGTAGGGACGCACGAGCAGCACCAGCAGCATCACGACGTACGGCGCGAGCGACCCGGTGTTGGTGGCCAGGTCCGGGAAGACGTCGGAGTGGTAGTTGCGCACGAGCGCCTCGACCACGCCGATGACCAGGCCGCCCACCACCGCCCCCAGCAGCGAGTCGAGGCCGCCGAGGATGATGACGGGCAGCGCCGCGAGACCCACGATCCACAGGTTCTGGTCGAGCGGGTTGCCGGCCGCGGCGAAGACGCCGGCGATCGCGGCCAGGAACCCCGCCATCGCCCACGACGTCGCGAACACGGTGCCCACGTTGACCCCCTGCGCCATCGCGGCCTCCTGGTCCAGTGCTGCAGCGCGCATCGCCAGCCCGATCGGCGTGGAGCGGAAGAACGCTGCGAGCAGCGCGACGATGACCGCCGCCGCGACGAACGCCGCGACGTGGCGCTGCTGCACCTGGACTCCTCCGAGCGACCAGGTGTCGAGTCCCCAGGGATCGCCGACCAGCCGGGGATCGGCGCCGACGAACGCGCCGGCGACGACCCGCACGATGATGTCGACACCGATCGTGATGATCGCGATGACGAACACCGCCTTGCCCACCATCGGCCGGATCGCGAGCCGCTCGACGACCAGCGCGACCGCCGCCACGACCAGCCCGCCGAGCACGACCGCCACCCAGAACCCGAGCCGCGGGCTGAGGTAGCTGACCAGGATCGCGCCCGACATCATGAAGGCCGGCTGCGCGAAGCTGATGACGCCCATCGACTTGTAGATGATGACGAAGCCCAGCGCGAGCAGCGTGTAGATCGATCCCTGGCCCAGGCCCGAGAAGACCGCGGTCAACAGCTCGTTCATGCGCTGACCTTCTCCCCGTACATCTGGGCGATCAGGTGGCCGAACGAGGCGTCGATGGCCGAGCGCTTGACCTTCTGCGTCGCCGTCAGCTCGCCGTCCTCGTGGTCCAGCTCCTTGGGCAGCATGCGGAAGTCCTTGATCTGCTCGACCGCCGCGAACCGCTCGTTGACCTGCTTGACCAGGTCCTTGACCAGCGCGACGACCTCGGGCTTCTCCGACAGGTCCCGGTAGGTGGTGAACGCCAGGTCCCGGCGCTGCGCCCACTCGCCGACCGTGTCGAGCTCGATGCCGATCAGGGCGGTGAGGAACCTGCGGCCGTCGCCGATGACGACGGCCTCCTTGACGAACGGCGACGCCTTCAGCGCGTTCTCGATCTCCGACGGCGAGACGTTCTTGCCGCCGGCCGTGATGATGAGGTCCTTCATCCGGTCGGTGATCGCGACGTGCGTGCCGTCGACCCACTCGCCGACGTCGCCGGTGTGGAGCCAGCCGTCGGCGGTGATCGTCTCGGCCGTGGCCTTCTCGTTGCGCCAGTAGCCGGCGAACACCGACGGGTGGCGGGTCAGGATCTCCCCGGTCTGATCGTCGATGCGCACCTCGGCACCGTGCAGCGGCTCACCGACCGTGCCGAGCCGCACCCGTCCGGGCCGGTTGGCCGTCGCGATCGCGGAGTTCTCGGTCATGCCGTAGACCTCGTGCACCGGGACGCCGATGCCCATGAAGAACTCCAGCACCTCGGGCGCGATGGGGGCCGCGCCGCACGAGGCGTAGCGCACCCGTCGCAGGCCGAGGCGGGTCTTGAGCGCGCGGAAGAACACCAGCCAGCCGATCGCGTACCGGATCCGCGTGCCCGTCGTGTGCGATCCACCGTTGTCGACCAGCGTCCGTCCGATCGACGAGGCCTGCCGCAGCCAGAACCGCGCGAAGAGCCGTTTGCCGCGGGTCGCGGAGTCCAGCTTGATGCGCGCCGTCGCCAGCAGCTTCTCCCAGATGCGGGGCACCGCGAAGAACAGCGTCGGCTGCACCTCGCGCAGGTTCTGCGGCACCGTGTCGATCGACTCGGCGAAGTTGGTCTGCACCCCGGCCCCCGCGTTGAACCACGTGGTGAAGAAGCGCTCCGCCACGTGGCACAGCGGCAGGTACGAGAGCGTCAGGTCCTTCGGGCCCGGCGCGGGCGCGACGAAGCTGTTGTCCTCGAACACCGTGCGCATCGCGAACTCGGCGTTGGCGACCGTGAGCATCGCGCCCTTGGGCGGGCCCGTGGTGCCCGAGGTGTAGACGAGCGTCATGACGTCGTCGGGCCGGGCCTGGTCCATCAGCGCCTCGACCGCACCGGGGTGCGCGGCTCGATGAGCGGCACCGGCCGCCACGAAGTCCGACCACGACATCAGTCGCGGGTCGTCGTAGTGCCCTGCGATCCCCCGCGGCTCGACGTAGACGATCGTGCGCACCTCGGGAACGTCGACGGCCAGGATCTTGTCGAGCTGCTCCTGGTCCTCGGCGAGGTGGACGACGCTGCCGCAGTGGCCCACGAGGTACTCGACCTCGGCCGCCGGGTTGGTCGGGTAGAGGCCGACCGTGGTGCCACGCACCGCCACCGTGGCGAGGTCCAGCACGAGCCACTCGGGCCGGTTCTCCGAGTGCACCGACACCCGGTCGTGGGCCGCGACGCCGAGCGCCAGCAGACCGTGCGCGGCGTCGAGCACCTCGTCCCAGTAGTCGACCCAGGTGTACTCGCGCCAGATCCCGTACTCCTTGTGGCGCATCGCGACGCCCTTCGGCAGGGACACCGCGCGGTCGCGGACCAGCGAGGCGATGGTGGTGGTCACGAGAGCGCCTCCTCGTGCTGCATGTCGCCGCCGAGGTAGGCCGCGACGACCCGGGGGTCGCGCTGGACCTCGGCCGGCGTGCCGGTGGTGATGGGGGTGCCGAAGTCGACGACCATGACCCGGTCGGCCAGGTCCATGACGAGCCCCATGTCGTGCTCGACCATGATCATCGGCACGTGCAGGTCCTCGCGGACGTCGAGGATGAACCGCGCCATGTCCTCGGTCTCCTCCAGGTTCATGCCGGCCACCGGCTCGTCCAGCAGCAGCAGCTTCGGATCCATCGCGAGGGCACGGCCCAGCTCGACGCGCTTCTGCACGCCGTACGGGAGCATGCCCACGGGGTAGGCCCGCCAGGCCGCGAGCTCGAGGAAGTCGATGATCTCCTCGACCGCCCGGCGGTGGCGCAGCTCCTCCGAACGCGCCCGGCCGATCCACGCGAGCGCGGCGAGCGTGCCGTAGCCGACGTGCTGGTGACGACCGAGCATGAGGTTGTCGATCACCGTCAGGTTGCTGAACAGCTCGATGTTCTGGAACGTGCGGGCCACCCCGCGGTGCGCGATGTCGGCCGGCGACCGGCCGAGCAGCGACTCGCCGTGGAGCGTGACCGCACCCTGCTGGGGGCGGTAGACGCCCGAGATCACGTTGAAGATGCTCGTCTTGCCGGCACCGTTCGGGCCGATCACGGCGAACAGCTCGTCGGGGCGCACGTCGAAGCTGATCCCGTTGATCGCCGTGACCTGACCGAACGCCAGCGTCACGTCCTGCACCTGCAGGACCGGGGCGGCGGTCACGACGCCCACCGCTTGCGACGCCGGTAGTGCTTGACGTCGCGGTACGAGGTCCGCTCGCCCTCGGCGCCGAGGCCCAGGTAGAACTCGCGGATGTCGTCGTCGGCGAGCAGCTCGGCGGCGGGACGGTCCATCACGACCCGACCGGTCTCCATGACGTAGCCGTGGTGCGCGATCTGCAGCGCCATGGTCGCGTTCTGCTCGACGAGCAGCACCCCGGTGCCCTGGTGGTTGATCTCGGCGATGATGTCGCGGATCTGCGCCACGACCATGGGCGCGAGGCCGAGGCTCGGCTCGTCGAGCAGCAGGTACCGGGGCCCGGACATGAGCGCGCGGCCGATCGCGAGCATCTGCTGCTCGCCCCCGGACAGGAAGCCGGCGAGCTGGTCCTTGCGCTCGACGAGCCGTGGGAACAGGTCGTAGACCCGGACCAGGTTCGCCCTGAGGTCCTTGCGGGCGACGTGGGCGCCCACCCGCAGGTTCTCCTCGACGCTCAGCTCGCGGAACACGCGCCGGCCCTCGAGCACGTGCTTGATGCCTCGCCCCGCCATGGCGGTGGCCGACAGCCTGGCCACCGACGTGCCGTCGAGCGTCACGTCGCCCTTGCGGACGTCGCCGTCGTGGATGTCGAGCATCCCCGACAGGGCCCGCAGCAGCGTGGACTTGCCCGCGCCGTTGGCTCCCAGCAGCGCGACGATCCGGTCGTCGGGGATCTCCAGCGACACTCCGCGGAGCGCCAGGACGACGTCGTCGTAGACCACCTCGAGGTTCTGGACGCTCAGCATCTGGTCCTCGTCCGCGGCATGTGGCCTCCCTCTGGTCATGTCGCACCCCGCTCGACGTCAGGGGGCCGAGCGCGGTGACCAGAGTGTGACGTCCCCCACAGTGCCACCACAAGGGGAGAGCCAGATTCCTGCGAATAACTTGCACATCAAATGCAACTACATGGCGGAAATCCCTGCATTTCTGGGATGGTTCAACCCGGCAACGATCTCATCATGCGAGACGGGTGGGCACGCCCCAACGGGGATCGGTCGACGATGACAGCAGATCTGTCACTCTCAGGCGGAGACGTCCGCCGGGCGTCCTCAGTTCAACGTCGCGTTGTACCGCCCCAGGGCGGCGACGAAGTCCTCGAGGTCGGCGTCGGACCACGACGCGAGCCGCTCCTGCAGGAACTCGCGGCGCTGGTGCGACACCTCCGTCAGGCGCCGGCGACCGTCGGCGCTGGCCGACAGCAACGTCGCGCGGCCGTCGCCCGGGTCGGGCGTGCTCTCGACCAGACCGATCTCGACCAGGTGCTGGATCTGACGGCTCACCGCCGCCTTGTCGACCCCCAGCGCGACGCACAGGTCCGCAGCGCGGAGCGGGCCCTGCTCCGTGACCTGCGCCAGCACGACGTAGGCGCCCGGCTGCAGGTCCGGATGCATGAGGCGAGCCCGCTCGGCGACCACCCGCCGCGCGCGCCGCATGAGCGCTCCCACCTCGTCCTCGAGCCGCAGCAGGCTGCGATCGCGACCGATCGCGGCGGGCGCGTCGGGGATCATCGCGCCGCGACCTCGACCTCGGCCTGCTCGACGTGCTGGTGCGTGGTGCGCAGCGGGACCTCCTTGATGAAGCAGATGCACGCCAACGCGGCGAGCGCGAACGGCATCGCGACCAGGAAGATGTGGCCGAAGGCCTCGCCGAACGAGTCCTGGTAGAGCACGCGGAAGGCGCCGGGCAGCTGATCCAGGTCGGGGATGCTGCCGGTGCTGTGCTGCACCGACTCCAGCTGGGCGGCGTCGAGCCTGCCGTCCGCGACCAGCTCGCGGGTGCCGCTGGCGACGTTCGAGCGCACCTGGTGGCTCAGGATCGTCCCGAGCACCGCGACACCGACCGAGCCACCGAGGGAGCGGAAGAACGCCACGACCGAGCTGGCGGCACCGAGGTCCTCCATCGCGGTGTTGTTCTGCACCGCCAGCACGAGGTTCTGCATCGTGGCGCCGAGACCGAGGCCCACGACCAGCATGAAGCCGCCGACGATCCACAGCGGCGTGTGCGCGTCGATCGTGCCGAGCAGGCCGAACCCGATGACCACCAGGACCATGCCGCCGACCAGCCAGCGCTTCCAGATGCCGGTGCGGGTGATGACCTTGCCGCTGACCAGGCTCGACACCATCAGGCCGCCGACCATGGCGATCGACATCAGACCCGCCTCGGTCGGCGTCATGCCTCGCGAGTACTGGAAGTACTGGCTCAGGTAGACGGTGGCGCCGAACATCGCGACGCCGATCATGATCGACGCGACCGTCGCGAGGCTCGTGGTGCGGTCACGGAAGAGCCGCAGCGGGATGATGACGCCGTCGGCAGCCGTGAGCGCATTGACCGTCAGCAGGCCGAGCG
>JALRKU010000365.1 GCA_023254755.1 Aeromicrobium sp.
ACTCCGGCTTCCCACACCCACACTCCAACGCCTTGAGCGCACTCCCCCGTATCACCGTCGTCTGATCCCCAGGAAAATCATACCCACTCAACAACTCCCTCACCTCCAACTCCACCAAATCCAATAACTCCGGATCCTCCACCATATCCACCTTGTTCAAAAACACCACAATATAGGGCACCCGAACCTGCTTCGCCAACAATACATGCTCCCGTGTCTGTGGCATCGGCCCGTCCGCCGCAGATACCACCAAAATCGTCCCGTCCATCTGCGCCGCGATCTCCTTGGGCATGACGCGCGTGCAGTCCTTCTTGTACTGCTTGACGACGTCGCCGTTGCCGTCGAGGATCCGGTTGACCGGCTGGGGCTCGCAGTACAGGCCGCCCGACGCGGGGGTGGCGTACGCGGCAGCCATGTCGAGCGGGCTGACGTCGACGACGCCGAGCGTGAACGACGGCACCTGGAACGTGACGGGCGGGTTCGCGTCGGGGTCGTAGGGAACCGTGATGCCCATGGACTCGGCGGCCTTGACGGTGTTGCACAGCCCGGCGTCCTTCTCCAGCTGGGCGAAGTAGGTGTTCACCGAGCGGCGCAGGCCGGTGTACATGTTGAACGTCCCGGTGCCGGTGGAGTTGCTGACCTTCCACTCGCCGGTGCCGCGGCCCTCGCAGTCGAAGTAGGTGCCGGGGCGCTGCACAAGGGTCTGCGGCGAGCGGTACGACTTCGAGACCGGCAGACCCTTCTCGAGGGCGGCCGCGACGGTGAACATCTTGAACGTCGAGCCGGCCTGGAATCCGTTGGACTCGCCGTACCGAGTGGGCACCGAGAAGTTGATGTACGACTCGCCCTTCTTCTTGTTCTTGCCCATCGGCCGGGACTGGGCGACGCCGCGGACCTTGCCGGTGCCGGGCTCGACCATCGCGATCGAGCCGATCGCCTTGTCGGTCGGGTCGACGCGGTTCTTGACGGCGCGGTTGGCGGCCTTCTGCATGCGCAGGTCGATGTTGGACTCGATGGTCAGCCCGCCCCGCTCGAGCGCCGCGCGCCGCTCCTCGACGGTGGCGCCCAGCGCCTCCTCCTCGAGCAGGTAGCGACGGATGTAGTCGCACGAGAAGGCGGCGGACGATTCGACGCAGCCGTTGGGGAACTTGGTGATCTTCAGGCCGAGTCCCTTGGACTGGAGCTTCTCGGCCTGCTCCTGGCTGATGAGCCCGTCGCGCGCCATGATCGACAGCACCGTGTTGCGTCGCTGCAGCGCCTTCTCGGGGAACGCGACCGGGTTGAACTCGTCGGGGTTCTTGACCAGGCCGGCCAGCGTCGCCGCCTGCTGGGGCGTGAGCTTCTCGGGGCTGGTCGAGAAGTAGTGGTACGCCGCGGAGTTGATGCCCCATGCGCCGTCGCCGAAGTACGCCAGGTTGAGGTAGCGCTCGAGGATCTCGTTCTTGGAGTGGGTCTGCTCGTACTGGATGGCCAGCTTGAGCTCGCGGATCTTGCGGGCCGTGGACTTCTCGATGGCGGCGAGACGCTGCTTCTTGGTGGTGGCCTGCGAGACCAGCGTCAGCTTGACCAGCTGCTGGGTGATGGTGGACCCGCCCTGGGTGGACCCGTCGGCAGCGTTGTTGATCAGGGCGCGCAGCGTGCCCTTGAGGTCGAGCGGTCCGTGCTCGTAGAACCGGGAGTCCTCGGTGGCGAGCAGCGACTTGCGCATGATGGGGGCGATCTTCCCCAGCGGGATGTCCTGCCGGTTCTCCTGGTAGAAGTACGCGATCCGGTCGCCGTTCGAGGCGAGCACGACCGTGGTCTGCGCGTTGGGGCGGTCCTCGAGGTCGAGCGGCATCGCGATGATGTCCTCGCTGACGTCGTTGGCCGTGACGGCGACGAACGCCGTGGCCGGGATGACCATGACGGCGACGCCCACGCCGGCGACGACCGACAGGCGGGCCATCTGCCCCACCGCCCCGACCGTCGAGCGGGGAGTCCCACCGGAGCGGGCGAGTCGGCGCATCGACGTGAGGAACGACATGGGCCCAGGGTACGTGAGCAGCCCAGGGTCTCCAGGTCGTCGCGCCGCGTGTGCCGCGGCGGCAGGACCATCGTCCCGGTAGTCCTGTCGAACTAGGCAAGATGACACCTCGTGGTCTGCCGCGGCTCTCAGGGATTTCGCAGGATGGTGGCAACGAAGTCGACCCTCGGTCTCGGACCGGTCTCGGGGAAGGTTCACCAACATGTGGAATGACAATTGGGCAGCGAAGGCAGCCTGTCGCGGCAAGACGGAGCAGCTGTTCGTGCGCGGCGCGGAGCAGAATCGCGCCAAGGCCATGTGCGGCTCGTGCGGCGTGAAGGCCGAGTGCCTCGTGGAGGCGCTCGACAACCGCATCGAGTGGGGCGTGTGGGGCGGCATGACCGAGCGTGAGCGGCGGGCGCTGCTGCGTCGGCGGCCGAACGTCTCGACCTGGCGCAACGTCCTGCAGCCTGCGGTCTGACGGCGAGGGGCGCTCCCGTCCGAAGGGAGGCCTCCCTCGGACGTGGTGCCTCGCGGTGACCCGGTGGCGTCCTGCGCGGAGTCAGTCGGTGCTGACCCCGGCGAGCAGGTCGCCGATCTGGCGGAGCCCGTCGAGGTCGTGGACGTCGCCGGCCAGTGCCGGGACGGCCACGGTGGGCACCGACGGGTGGGCCGACGCGAACGCGCGGCGCTGGTGGTGCTCGCGCTCCGCGACCGCGAGGCGGTCGGCGCGCACCGACAGCAGGTCGGCCGTGACGTCCTCGACGGGTCCGGTGCCGCGCAGTCGCTCGGCCGCGGTCTGCGCCGCGGCGGCCGTGATGCCGGCCTCGTCGTCGACGTGCACGCGGTTGACGACCAGCCCGGCGAGCGGCATCGACTCGCCTGCGAGGCGCTCCACGAAGTACGACGCCTCGCGCATCGCGGCCGGCTCGGGCGCGGCGACCACCACGAACCGTGTCTCGTCGGCCTGGAGCAGCGCGAAGGTGGCCTCGGCCCTCTGCCGGAACCCGCCGAACAGCGTGTCGAACGCGGCGATGAACGTCTGCAGGTCGGTGAGGAATTGGGCGCCGAGCACCTTGTTGAGCGCTCCGGTCACCACGCCGAGACCGGCGCTCAGCAGCCGGGCCGGCCCCTTGGCGGGCATCAGCAGCAGCTTGAGGAACCGGCCGTCGAGGAGCGACGACAGTCGCTCGGGCGCGTCGAGGAAGTCCAGCGCCGACCGCGACGGTGGCGTGTCGACGACGATGAGATCCCAGCGTCTCGTCGGAGAGTCGTGGCTGGGTGTCGCATCCTGGGCATGGAGCTGGCCGAGCTTCTCCATGGCCATGTACTCCTGCGTGCCCGCGAACGAGCTCGACAGCGCGACGTAGAACGGGTTCTGCAGGATCTGGGCCGCCTTCTCCGGCGACGCGTGCCGCTCGACGACCTCGTCGAACGTGCGCTTCATGTCGAGCATCATCGCGTCGAGCGAGCCCGTGCCGCGGACACCCTCGACGGGTCGTGGGGTGTTGTCGAGCTCGGTCAGGCCCATCGACTGCGCGAGGCGGCGCGCCGGGTCGATCGTCAGCACGCAGACACGGCGTCCCTGCTCCGCGGCGCGCAGCGCCAGTGCTGCCGCCGTCGTCGTCTTGCCGACGCCACCGGACCCGCAGCAGACGACGATCTCGACACCGGGATCGGCCAGCAGGCCGTCGACGTCGACCCGTCCGTCGCGGCTGGCGTCGTCGATCACGACCCGCGGTGCGGGGCGCCGGGTCATCGGCCCATCTCCTCGAGGCGGCCGGCGAGGTCGTAGAGCGCTCCGAGATCGATCCCACCGGCGAGTCGCGGCAGCTCGACGACGGGCTGGCCGCAGTCGGCCAGCACGGACCGCTGCTCGGTCTCGAGCTCCTCGCGTCGGATCGCGGCGTGGCCGCCGTCGACGAGCGTGGTCGCCGCCGCGGCGGGCAGGCCGACCGACGTGAGGACCGTCGCGACGTCGTCGACACCGACCGTCTCGTCGTCGAGGGCGGCGCGCGTGGCGGCCGAGACCAGCTCGGGGCGGATCAGGTTCACGACGACGTGCCCCACCGGCAGCCGCTCCGCCTGCAGCTCGGCGATCCCGTCGACGGTCTCGGTGACCGGCATCTCCTCCAGCACCGTGACGAGGTGCACGTGGGTGGACCGGGCCCTCATCATCGTCATGATCGCCTCGGCCTGCCGCTTGATGGGGCCGACCTTGGCCAGCCCTGCCAGCTCGGAGTTGACGTTGAGGAATCGCGTGATGCGCCCCGTGGGCGGCGCGTCCATGACGACGGCGTCGTACGCGTAGCGCGACCCGTCGCGGCGGCGCGCGGCCTCGTAGACCTTGCCGGTCAGCAGCACGTCGCGCACGCCGGGGGCGATGGTCGTGGCGAAGTCGATGATGCCGAAGCGGTCGAGGGCGCGCCCCGCGCGGCCCAGCCGGTAGAACATCTGCAGGTACTCCAGCAGCGCCGACTCGGGATCGATCGCGAGCGCGTAGACCTCGCCGCCGTCGGGGCCGACCGCGATCTTGCGCTCGGCGTAGGGCAGCGGTGGCACGTCGAACAGCTGCGCGATGCCCTGGCGGCCCTCGACCTCGCACAGCAGGACCCGGCGACCGCGCCCGGCCAGCGACATCGCGAGCGCGGCGGCGACGGTGGTCTTGCCCGTGCCGCCCTTGCCGGTGACGACGTGCAGCTCGGTCGCGACGCTCATTCGGCGAGCGTACCGACGGCCGCTCGGACGCGCGGGCCGAACACCGTGGTGCGCAGATACAGTCGGGGCATGACGAACTGGGAATACCTCACCGCGCCGGTGCTGGTGCACAACACCAAGCAGATCCTCGACAACTTCGGGTCCGACGGCTGGGAGCTGGTCCAGATCGTGCCGAACCCGCTGAACCAGGAGAACCTGGTCGCCTACTTCAAGCGCCCGCGCGGCTGACGGCGGGCCCGACATGAGCGTCGCCGACCGCCTGTCCGAGCTCGGCCTCGAGCTGCCGCCCGTGCCCGCTCCGGTCGCGGCCTACGTGCCGGCCGTCCGGTCCGGCGCCCACGTCTACACGGCCGGTCAGCTGCCGCTGCGCGACGGCTCGCTGCTCGCGACGGGCAAGGTCGGCGCCGAGGTCACGCCCGAGACGGCCTACGACTGCGCTCGGCAGAGCGCGCTCAACGCAGTCGCAGCGGTGGCGTCGCAGGTCGAGGACCTCGACGCCGTGCGCGTCGTCAAGGTGGTCGTGTTCGTCGCCAGCACCCCGGACTTCACCCGGCAGCCCGCCGTCGCGAACGGCGCCAGCGAGCTGCTCGGCGCGGTGTTCGGCGACGCCGGCGTCCACGCCCGCAGCGCGGTGGGCGTGCCGGTGCTGCCGCTCGACGCCCCGGTCGAGGTCGAGCTGGTCGCCGAGGTCCGCTGACGTGGCGCTCACCCGCATCCCGATGCCGGAACGGCTGCGCGAGCACGCCGCGAACCCGCCTGCCGATCCGCCGACCCCGAAGGACGCGGCCACGATCGTCGTCGTCCGCGACGGCGACCACGGCATCGAGGCGTTCCTGATGCGCCGCCAGTCGTCGATGGCGTTCGCCGCGGGGTTCTACGTGTTCCCGGGGGGCGGCGTGCTCGCGTCGGACCACCAGCCCGTGCCGTGGGTCGGGCCCGACGAGCGGGTGTGGGCCGCGCGGTGGCGCTGCGCGCCCGACCTCGCCCGCGCCCTGGTCGTGGCGGCCGTGCGCGAGACGTTCGAGGAGACGGGCGTGCTGCTCGCCGGCCCCGACGCCCACAGCGTGCTGTCCGACACCACCGACCTCGAGCCGGTGCGTGACGCCCTCGAGGAGGGCGAGATCGGCTTCGCCGAGTTCCTGACCGACCACGACCTGGTGCTGCGGGCCGACCTGGTCGGGGCCTGGGCGCACTGGATCACCCCGGCGTTCGAGCCGCGCCGCTACGACACCCGGTTCTTCGTGGCCGCGCTGCCCGAGGGGCAGAAGGTCGGTGCGATCAGCCGCGAGGCCGACCGCACGGCCTGGGTGCCGCTGAGCGACGTCCTGGCGGCGGTCGAGCGCGGTGAGGCCACGATGATGCCGCCCACCATCGCCACGTGCCGTGAGGTCAGCGCACACACGGCCGCGACCGTCGTCGACGTCGCGGCGTCCCGCACGTTCGACACGATCGAGCCCCAGCTGGTGGACGTCGACGGCGAGCTGTTCCTGGAGACCTACCTGGGGGAGGGCTGATGGCCACCCGTGTCACCGACCGCGCCGCGTTCGTGCTCGCCGAGAACCCCGGCATCATGACGCTCGACGGCACCAACACCTGGATCCTGCGCGAGGGCGACGGACGGGCCGTCGTCGTCGACCCCGGACCGGCCGACGACACCCACCTGTCCGCGGTGCTGGCCGAGGCGGACGAGGTCGCCCTGGTGCTGTTCACCCACCGCCACTTCGACCACACCGAGGCGCTGGTGCGCTTCGCGGACCTGACCGGAGCCACGTGCCGCGCGA
>JALRKU010000375.1 GCA_023254755.1 Aeromicrobium sp.
CGTACTCGAAGTGCGCACCCGCGCCCTCGTTCAGCACGTAGTTCGCGCGCACGAGGTCGGGGTGGTGCTCGCAGATCCACTGGGCGCCGAGCGAACCGCCGGTCTCCTCGTCGGCGAGGACCACCACGAGGAGGTCCCCGAAGCCGCCGGAGTCGCCGAGGATGACGTCGTTGCCGTCGCCGCCGTCGACGTAGTCGTCGCCACCGACGACGCCACCGAAGCCGGAGTCGCCCTTGATGAAGTCGTCGCCGTCGCCACCGCTGATCGTGTCGTCGCCACCGACGATGCCGCCGCCGCCGAAGTCGCCGTTGATCTCGTCGTCGCCGTCGCCACCGTCGATCGCGTCGTCGCCACCGGCCACACCGCCGAGCGCGCCGTCGCCGTTGATGTAGTCGTCGCCGCCGCCACCGTTGATCGTGTCGTCGCCGCCGCCGATGACGATCGGCGGGTCACCGCTGATGTCGTCGTCGTCCTCGGTGCCGTCGATCGTGGTCGACCCGCCCGAGCCAGTGATGTCGTCCGCCTGGGCCACGGAGGGCACCAGGGTCAGCGCTGCAGCGGCGAAGACCGCCAGTGCAACTCTCGGACCAAGGATGTTCGTTCGCATGGGAGTGTTCCTCGTGTCTCGTCCAGATGTCCCCCGACCCCCGCAGTGTGACACCAGCCACAGGGTCCTGCAGGCCGATTGGCCGAACTTCGTCAAGAACGCAGGAAGCGCGCGAGGAGGTCGTGGCCCTGCCGGGTGAGGATCGACTCGGGGTGCCACTGCACGCCCTCGACCCGGTGACGACGGTGCCGCAGCCCCATGACGATGCCCGACGCCGTGCGGCTGGTGACCTCGAGCTCAGGCGGCACGGTGCCTTCGTCGACGACCAGCGAGTGGTAGCGGGCCACCACCAGCGGATTGACGAGTCCGGCGTGCAGGCCGCGTCCGTCGTGGTGCACGAGCGCCGGCTTCCCGTGCACGACCTCGGGCGCGCGCACGACGGCGGCCCCGTAGGCCTCGGCGATCGCCTGGTGGCCGAGGCACACCCCGAGGATCGACGTGGTCGGGGCGAGCCGACGCACCAGCTCGACGCTGATGCCGGCCTCGGCCGGAGCGCCGGGACCGGGCGACACGATGACGTGGGTGAACTCGTCGGCGGCCCGAGCGGCGACGAGCGCGTCGACCGAGACCACGTCGTTGCGGACGACCTCGCACCGAGCGCCCAGCTCGCCGACGTACTGCACCAGGTTGTAGACGAACGAGTCGTAGTTGTCGACGAACAGCACCCTGGCGGGCTCGGTGCCGTCGAGCCCCGGAGCCGCCGCCTGGCCACGCTCCTCGCCCGCCCAGAACTCGCGCAGCGCGTCGGCGGCCCAGGCCGTGGTGCTCCCTGCTGCCCACGTGCCGACGCCCTCGACCTGGGTGACCGGGACGACACCGCGCAGCGCGTTGGCCACGAACACCTCGCCAGCGCCACGGAGGTCGTCGAGCGTGAGGCGGTGCTGGAACACCGGCACCCCGGCGTCGCGAAAGAGCTCGACCAGACGGGCGCGCGCCGTGCCGGGCAGGATGCGTCCGTCGGCCGCGGGCGTGTGGACGCCGTCGTCGCGCACCAGGAAGAGGCTGGCGCGACCGCACTCGAGCAGCGTGTTGTCGGTGTCGAGCACCAGGACGTCGCCGGCAGGACCCAGGTCGTTGTCGACGACGCGACGATCGGCCCACTTGTGCTCGCCGAGGCCGCCGGGCACGGTGCGAGGCACCAGCCGCCAGGCCGGCCGGTCGGTGCCGAGCTCGGACGTGGTCATCGAGACCCGCACGTCGCCGGCGTCGGGCACCGCGTCGATCCGCAGCCGGTGCCGGCCGACCAGGCCCGCCGCTCGTCGGACCACGGCGTCGTCGAGTCCGGCACGGATCGTGACCCCGTAGACCGAACGCACCGACGCGTCGAGGCGGGCGAGGTGGGCGTCGAGATCACGCGCCACCCCGTCCTCGACGAGCACGGTGTCGTACAGACCGAGCGCCGGGTCGGCGGCGGGAGGGGTGGCCGGGGTGGAATCCGCCGCCGCGACGTCACGGCGCACCTCGACGCCCAGCTCGAGCCGGCCGCCGATCGCCTCGACCAGAGGACGCGCCTTGACCACCAGCTCGGCCAGCTCGCCGTCGGGCGTGGAGTCGGCCACGACGCCGCCGCCCACACCCAGCCAGATGCGGCCGTCGGCGATCTCGAAGGTGCGGA
>JALRKU010000388.1 GCA_023254755.1 Aeromicrobium sp.
CAGGGCGCGGCCGGCCTGCGCTTTGGTGAAGGTGCCTTCGAAGCGGCCCTGGGCCTGCAGGCCTCGCGCGACGACGGCTTCTCCGCCACCAACGCCCGCGCCCAGTTCGGCAACCACAACCCGGACCGCGACGGCTTCGACCAGGTCACCTTGCGGTACGGCTCCACGTGGGACCTCGCGGGCGAGATCGCCTCGTACGGTCCCGACGTCGTGGTCAGGTCGCCGACCGACCTGCGCGACGCGGTGATCGCCCGGCTCCGCCAGGCGGCGTCGGGCCGCCTGGCTGCCGTGGGCGAGCCCGGGGGCAGCGCATGAGCAAGTCGCAGGACCAGGTGCTGCGGATGCTCGCGATGGTGCCGTACCTGCAGGGCAAGGGCGGCATCCCGGTGCACGAGGTGGCGCGGGAGCTCGGTGTCTCGGACAAGCAGATCCGCGACGACCTGCTGCTGCTGATGATGACCGGCACCGGACAGTACGGCGGCGAGCTGATCGACGTCGACCTCACGGCGCTCGAGGACGACGGGGTCGTGCACCTGCGCGAGGCGGAGTTCATGAGCCGGCCGCTGCGGATCACGGCGCAGGAGGGCGCGGCGCTCGTCGTGGCGCTGCGCACGCTGCGCGCCTCGGCCGACGGCGACCAGGCGACGATCATCGACTCCACGCTCGCCAAGATCGAGGCCGCTCTCGGCGAGGGCGTCCACGCTCCGGTCGACGTGGTGCTCGACGCCGTCGACCCGGCGATCCACCAGCGGATCGTCCGCGGACTCGCCGACGGCAAGCGGCTGCGCCTCACCTACGCGACCGAGACCCGCGACGAGCGCACCGAGCGCGAGGTGGACCCTCGGCGGGTGTTCACCGAGAAGGGACGGCTCTACCTCGAGGCCTGGTGCCTGCGTGCCGAGGACCTGCGGTTCTTCCGGCTCGACCGGGTCGTCGACGTCGAGATCACCGAGACCGGCGTCGAGGACCACGACGCCGAGTCCCGCGACCTCGGCGAGGGCATCTTCACGGTCGGTGCGGACACGCCATTCGCCCTGGTCCGACTGCACCCCTCGGCGGCGTGGATGACCGAGTACTACCCGATCGACCTGCTCGAGCAGGATGCCGAGGGGGTCTGGACCGCGCGTCTGTACGCGGCGGACCTCGGCTGGCTGCGCCGCCTCGTCACCCGGAACGCCGGTGCCGTCGAGGTGCTGGAACCGCGTGAGCTGCGCGACGAGGTGATCGCGACGGCGACCTCGGCCCTCGCCGCGTACGATGGCTAGGCAACCACCACGACGGAAGGTCTGACATGTTCCGAGGCGGCATCGGTGCTCCCGAGATCCTCATCATCCTGGGCGTCGTCGTGCTCCTGTTCGGCGGCAAGAAGCTGCCCGAGCTCGCGCGCGGCTCAGGCCGAGCCCTGCGCATCTTCAAGACCGAGGTCAAGGGTCTCGACGACGACGAGAAGGACGAGAAGACCCACCAGCAGCAGCTGGAGGCCGCCGAGGCGGTCGAGAAGAAGCCCGAGCAAGGCTGACCGGCTTGGCGCTCGGGCGCGGCAGGCCCGCGCCCGCCCCGGGCGGCGCGATGCCGCTCATGGATCACCTGCGCGAGCTGCGCAGCCGTCTGGTCAAGGCGGTGCTGGCGATCGTGCTGGGCACGGTCGTGGCCCTGGTCTTCTACGAGCAGATCCTCGACTGGCTGTCGCAGCCGTACACCGACATCCGGCCCGACCTCGAGGCACAGGGCATCCAGACCGACCTGGTGCTCACGGGTGTCGGCGGAGCGTTCACGTTCCAGCTCAAGATCGGGCTCATCGCAGGGATCGTCGTCTCGAGCCCGCTGTGGCTGTGGCAGCTGTGGGCCTTCGTGCTCCCCGCGCTGCACACGAACGAGAAGCGCGGCGCCCTGCTGCTCACCGGCATCGGCGCACCGCTGTTCGTGGCCGGTGCGTACGGCGCGTACCTCGTGCTGCCCAAGGCCATCCTGCTGCTGATCGGCTTCGTGCCCGAGGGGTGGGGGTCCCTGCTCACCGGCGCCGAGTACCTGAACTTCGTCGTCCGGATGGTCCTGGTCTTCGGTCTCGCCGCCGAGATCCCTCTGGTGGTGACGGTGCTCAACCGGATCGGTGCGGTGAGCGCCCGGCAGCTCGCCGGCGCACGGCCGTGGATCATCCTCGGCATCTTCGTCTTCGCCGCGATCGCGACGCCGACGACGGACCCGCTGACCATGTGCCTGCTGGCCGCGCCGATGACGGTCCTCTACCTGGTGTCCGAGGTGCTGGCCCGGTTCACCGACCGCCGGCGACGTCGCGCGCTCCCTGACCTGCGCGACGACGAGCTCTCGCCGCTCGACGACTGACCCGAACGCGCCGCGTGACCCGTCGGCACGGCCTACGCTTCGACCATGCGTCTCGCGCTCCTGGTCAACCCGGTCTCCGGCCGCCGCAAGGGCGAGCAGATCGCCGGTCACGCCGCGTTGCGGTTCAGCGAGGCCGGCCACGACGTCCAGGTCATCCAGGGCACCGACGCCGCCTCGGCGCGCGACGCGCTGAAGCAGGCGATCGACACCGGGCTCGACGCCGTGGTCGTCGTGGGTGGCGACGGTGCGCTGCACGGGGTGCTCGACCAGCTGGTCGGCTCGGACGTGGTCCTCGGCCTGCTCCCCGCGGGGACCGGCAACGACACGGCTCGATCCCTGGGGATCCCCGTCAAGGACGCCGACGCCGCGATCGACCTCGTGCTTCGGGGAACCACCCGCAAGATCGACCTCGCGCAGGCGGACCAGACCCACGTCGTCACGGTCGTCGCGTCGGGCTTCGACTCCAAGGTCAACGAACGCGCCAACCGGATGCGGTGGCCGCGGGGCAACATGCGCTACAACATCGCGATCGCGGCCGAGCTGCGCGAGTTCGCCCCCCTCGCGTTCACCTTGACCCTCGACTCCGGCGAGGAGCTGCGCCGGCACGCCATGCTCGTCGCGGTCGGCAACGGGCCGTCGTTCGGTGGCGGTCTGCGGATCTGCGAGGGAGCGGCGATGGACGACGGCCTGCTCGACGTGGTCGTCATCAATCCGGTCAGCAAGCTCAAGCTGCTGGCGGTCTTCCCGCGCCTCTACCGTGGCACCCACACCACGCTGCCGGAGTTCGAGCGGCACCTGGTGCGCAGCGTGACGCTGGAGTCGCCCGGCATCGTCGCGTACGGCGACGGCGAGCGACTGGGGCCGCTGCCACGCACCGTCTCGGTCGTGCCGGACGCTCTGTCCGTCTTCGTGCCCTGACGCCTTCTCGCGGACCGTAGGCTGGAGCCATGACGTCGCCCGCGGACGCCTACGCCCGCTCCCGGGCGAATCGGCAGCATCCCCATCTCGCCGCGTTCCGTGACCGGTACGCCTTCGGGCTCGACCCGTTCCAGGTCGAGGCCTGCCGCGAGGTCGAGGACGGGCACGGAGTGCTCGTCGCCGCCCCCACGGGCTCGGGGAAGACCGTCGTCGGCGAGTTCGCGGTGCACCTGGCGCTGGCGACCGGCCGCAAGTGCTTCTACACGACGCCCATCAAGGCGCTGTCCAACCAGAAGTTCACCGACCTCGTGGCCGAGCACGGCGCCGAGAACGTCGGACTGCTGACCGGCGACAACAGCATCAACGGCGAGGCGCCCATCGTCGTCATGACGACCGAGGTGCTTCGGAACATGCTGTACGCCGGGTCGCGGACGCTCGACACCCTCGGGTACGTCGTGATGGACGAGGTCCACTACCTCGCCGACCGGTTCCGCGGTGCGGTCTGGGAGGAGGTCATCATCCACCTCCCGGAGTCGGTGTCGATCATCTCGCTGTCGGCCACCGTCTCGAACGCCGAGGAGTTCGGCGAGTGGCTGACCGAGGTGCGCGGCGACACCCGGACGATCGTCGAGGAACGGCGCCCCATCCCGCTGCACCAGCACGTGCTGGTGGGGCGGCGGATGTTCGACCTGTTCGAGCCCGACGACCCCACGCAGGTCAACCGGCAGCTCGAGCGCATGGCCCGCGAGGACTGGCAGCTCACCCGGCTGGGCAAGGGCCATCGCCCGCCCAAGGGGCAGCGGCGGCCCCGCAGCCGGCACCGCACGCCCGGACGGGTGGAGATCATCGAGCGCCTCGACGCCGAGGGGCTGCTGCCGGCCATCGTGTTCATCTTCAGCCGGGCCGGCTGCGCGAAGGCGATGCAGGAGTGCCTCGACGCCCGCCTCAACCTGACGACGCCCGAGGAACGCGCCGAGATCGTCGCGACCGTCGACACCGCCTGCGCCCACCTGCCCGAGGACGACCTGCACGTGCTCGGGTTCCACGAGTTCCGCGAGGGCCTGCAGCGCGGCATCGCCGCGCACCACGCCGGCATGCTCCCCACGTTCAAGGAGTGCGTCGAGGACCTGTTCAGCCGCGGTCTCGTCAAGGCCGTCTTCGCGACCGAGACGCTCGCGCTCGGCATCAACATGCCCGCCCGCTCGGTCGTCATCGAGCGGCTGTCGAAGTGGAACGGCGAGACCCACGCGGCGATCACGCCGGGGGAGTACACCCAGCTGACCGGTCGCGCCGGTCGGCGTGGCATCGACGTCGAGGGCCACGGCGTCGTGCTGTGGCAGCCGGGGCTCGATCCTCGCCAGGTCGCCGGCCTCGCGTCGACCCGCACGTATCCGCTCAACTCCTCGTTCCAGCCGTCGTACAACATGGCGATCAACCTGGTGGGTCAGGTGGGCCGCGAGGTCGCTCGTGACCTGCTGGAGCAGTCGTTCGCGCAGTTCCAGGCCGACCGCGCGGTGGTCGGGCTCGCGCGACAGATCCGCAAGGCCGACGAGGCCCTCGAGGGCTACCTGTCCTCGGCGCAGTGCGACCTGGGCGACTTCATGGAGTACGCGCGGATCCGCCAGGCCATCGGCGACCTGGAGCGGTCGGGAGCCCGGGCCCGCAAGAACGACGAGCGCGAGGCGGCGATCGAGTCGCTGCTGCGGCTCAAGATCGGGGACGTCATCGAGGTGCCGGTCGGCAAGTTCGCGGGTCTCGCGGTCGTGCTCGACCCGGGCGCGCAGGGCGACCGCGAAGGCCCGCGCCCCCTGGTCCTGACGGCGAACCGGCAGGCCCGCCGACTCGCGATGATCGACTTCCCGACGCCGGTGTCGGCGCTCGCCTCGATCCGCGTGCCGCGCAAGTTCAACGCGCGCGACCCGCAGGCGCGTCGCGACCTGGCGTCGACGTTGCGGAACCGGATGCCGCACGGCGCGGGGAGGTACCCCCAGCCGTACCGGGCCGTCGACCGCCCCGCCGGCGGCAACGACCCGCGGATCGAGGAGCTGCGCCGCGAGATGCGGGAGCACCCCTGCCACCGGTGCCCGGACCGCGAGCAGCACGCCCGCTGGGCCGAGCGCTACCTCAAGCTCGAGCGGGAGAACCAGCAGCAGCGCGGGCGCATCGACCAGCGCACGAACACGGTGGCCCGTCAGTTCGACCGCGTCTGCCAGGTGCTCGACACGCTCGGCTACCTCGACGGCGACACGGTGACCGAGGCGGGCGAGCGGCTCAAGCGCCTCTACGGCGAGCTCGACCTGCTCGTCAGCGAGTGCCTGCGCGAGGGCCTCTGGCAGGGACTGACCCCTGCCGAGCTCGCAGCCGTCGCGAGCGGACTGACGTACGAGACGCGCCGCGACGAGGAGCTGCCCGCTCCGCGGCTGCCCTCGACGGCGTCGCGCGAGGTCGCGACGCGGATGGACGCCCTGTGCGGCGAGATCATGGGCCTCGAGCGCGAGCACCGCCTGCGCTTCCTGCACCGACCCGACTTCGGGTTCGCCCAGGCCGTGTGGGACTGGTGCGAGGACACCCCGCTCGACCACGTGCTCGGCAGCACCGAGATGGCCGCCGGCGACTTCGTCCGCGCGATGAAGCAGCTGATCGACGTCGTCGCCCAGATCGCCGACGCGGCGGGGCCGGGCGAGCTCCGTTCCACCGCGCGGGCGGCGCTCGACCTGCTCAACCACGGCGTCGTGACGTACACCAGCGTCACCGGCTGACCAACGGTCGTCTCCGTCCACCCTGGGTCCCGGTCCCGGGGCGATGTCGCGCACCGCCGGGTGGGCGGTGGACGTCGCACCTCATCGCGCCGGATCCGATGGCGACGTCGCCGCCCGACGGATGCACCGGTGCGCAGGTCACCTCCCCTCTGGGGCGGGCAGGTCACCGGCGCGCTCGCGCTGCGGTCCGCCGCCAGGCGATGGCGCCTCGGGGGCTCAGCGCGCCAGGCCCTCGACGACCCGGTCGACGACGCCGCCGAGACCCCACTGCTCCCCGAAGGCACGGAGCGCCGGCTCGTCGACCGGGGAGAGGACGTACGTCGTGGCCGGAAGGGCGTCGCGGCGGACGGTGACGACCTCGCGTGCCGCCGCGATGTAGTCGGTCGATGCCAGCAGCGAGGCTCGGGGGCGGGGCTTGAGCGACGACGACGGATCGGCGGCGGCGGCCAGGATGCCGTCGAGGTCGCCGAACTCCTGCAGCAAGGCGGCCGCGGTCTTCTCCCCGATGCCGGCCACGCCCGGCAGGCCGTCGGACGCGTCGCCGCGCATGACCGAGTAGTCGACGTACTGGTCGGGGCGGACGCCGTACTTGTCGACCATCCACTCGCCGGTCACGACCTGGGCGTCGCGGATGCCGCCGATCGCCGGGTACAGCACGCGGACACCGCGGTCGTCGTCGACCAGCTGGAACAGGTCGCGGTCGCCCGTGACCACGTCGACCGGACCCGACGCCTGGGTCGCCAGGGTGCCGATCACGTCGTCGGCCTCGTGGTCGGCCGCCCCGACCACGGGGATGCCGAGCAGACCGAGGACCTCGGCGATGAGCGGCACCTGCGGCCCCAGCAGACCGTCGGTCGTGTCGGTCTCGCTGCCGTCGTCCTCGGCGCGCTGGGTCTTGTAGGAGTCGATCAGGTCGACGCGCCACTGCGGACGCCACGCCTCGTCCCAGCAGGCCACGACGGCGTCGGGCCGGTGCTTGGCCGACAGCGTCGCGACGAACTCCACCATGCCCCGCAGCGCGTTGACGACCGTGCCGTCGGGCGCCGTCAGCGCCTCGTGGTCCCGGTACGCGAAGAACGCCCGGAAGTACAGGCTCGCGGAGTCCAGCAGCATCAGTCGACCCATGGCACGAGGCTAGGCGATCCACGACCGCTCGGTCGGTAAGGTCGGGTCGTGAGCAGATGGCGCAGGGCCCAGGAGGAGGCGGCGCGGCGCGGCATCGACGCGCTGCTCGTCACGCCGGGAGCCGACCTCAGATATCTGACCGGATACGACGCGAAGCCGCTCGAGCGCCTGACCTGCCTCGTGCTGCCCTCGCACGGCGAGCCGACGCTGGTGGTCCCGGCGCTCGAGCGCGCCGCGGCCGTCCACGCGGGCGTCGACTGCGCGATCGCCCCGTGGCAGGAGACCGACGACCCGTTCGCCCTCGTCGCGTCGCTGGTCGGCGACGCCGCGACGATCGGCCTCGACGACCACATGTGGGCCTCCCGCGTGTTCGCCCTGGGCGCCGCGATCCCGCACGCGGACCAGGTGCTGGGCGGCGGCGTCGTGCAGGAGCTGCGGATCCGCAAGGACGCCGACGAGACCGCGGCGCTGCGTGCCGCCGGGGCAGCGATCGACGCCGTGCACCGCCGCGTGCACGAGTGGCTGCGCCCCGGGCGCACCGAGCGCGAGGTCGGCGCCGACATCGCCGCCGCGATCCTCGAGGAGCACGAGACG
>JALRKU010000133.1 GCA_023254755.1 Aeromicrobium sp.
CCATGACCTCGTTGGCCAGGGCGCGCTGGGTGACGTACTGGATGTCGCGATCGATCGTGAGCTGCACGGGAGAGCCCGGGACCGGCTCCTCCACCCCGGTGGCGGAGCCGGGGCTGGCGACGCCGCTGGCGCGCTCGAAGATGTCGAGGTTCGCCATCGCCACGGCGCACGAGACGGGGTGGCCGCCGAACGTGTAGCCGTGGGCGAAGCTGGCGTCGCCCTTCAGGAAGGGCTCGGCGATGCGGTCGCTGATGATCGTGGCGCCGAGCGGCGAGTAGCCCGACGTCAGGCCCTTGGCGCAGGTGATCATGTCGGGCTGGTAGCCGTAGCGCTCGGCGCCGAACAGGTGGCCCAGGCGGCCGAACGCACAGATCACCTCGTCCGACACGAGCAGGACGTCGTGGCGGTCGCAGATCTCGCGGACCCGTTGGAAGTAGCCGGGCGGCGGCGGGAAGCACCCGCCCGCGTTCTGCACGGGCTCCAGGAACACGGCGGCGACCGTGTCGGGACCCTCGTTCTCGATCGCCACCTCGATCTGGTCCGCGGCCCAGCGGCCGAACGCCTCGAGGTCGTCGCCGTGCTCGGGTGCGCGGTAGAAGTTCGTGTTCGGTGCGCGGAACGTGGACGGCACGAGCGGCTCGAACTGCTGCTTGAGCGGCGGCAGCCCCGTGATCGACAGCGCGCCGGCGGTGGTGCCGTGGTAGGCGATCGAGCGGCTGATGACCTTGTGCTTCATCGGCTTGCCGACGAGCTTGAAGTAGTTCTTGGCGAGCTTCCACGCGGTCTCGACCGCCTCGCCGCCACCGCTGGAGAAGAACACCCGGTTCAGGTCGCCCGGGGCGTACGACGCGATGCGCTCGGCCAGGTCGATCGCGTGCGGGTGGGCGTAGGACCAGATCGGGAAGAACGCGAGGTCCTCCGCCTGTCGCGCGGCGGCCTGCGCCAGCTCGGCGCGGCCGTGCCCGGCCTGCACCACGAACAGGCCCGCGAGCCCGTCGAGGTACTTCTTGCCGCGGTCGTCCCAGACGTAGGCGCCCTCACCTCGCACGATGACCGGCACGTCGGCCTGGTCGTAGCTCGACAGCCGGGTGAAGTGCATCCACAGGTGGTCCTTCGCGGCCTGCTGGCGCCGCGTCACGTCGTCGTTCATGGGGCCTCCGATCTCTCTCGAGTATCGGCACGTCGGACCCTGCTTGGCAACCGATCACGTAACGACTGCGTGAAATCCCTTGCGGAATCCGCGGTCAGTGGTTCAGAGTTCCAGGAAATCCGAAACGCAGAAAGGATGGCCCGACATGACCGACTCGCCCGTCGCGGACCAGCAGGGCCGGGGCTCGAAGGGGCTGAAGGCGAACGCCATCGGGTTCTGGGAAGGCCTGTCGATCGGCCTCGACGCGACCGCCCCTGCGTACTCGATCGCCGCGGTGCTCGGCTCGATCGTGGTGATCGCCGGCGTCGCGGCTCCCGCCGTGCTGTGGGTCTCGTTCGTGCCGATGTTCCTCATCGCCGGTGCCTTCCTCTACATGAACCGCGCCGACACCGACTGCGGCACGACGTTCTCCTGGGTGACCCGCGCGATGGGCCCCTGGATCGGCTGGATGGGCGGCTGGGCCGTCTTCACCACCGGCGTGCTCGTGATCGGCTCGCTCGCCGACGTCGCGGCCAAGTACCTGTTCGTCATGGTCGGCGCCGACGACCTCGCGGCCAACCGCGTCGTCGTGGTGAGCGTCGCCGTCGCGATCGTGCTGCTGATGACGTGGTTGTGCGTCGTGGGCACGGAGGCGTCGGCAAGGTTCCAGGTCTGGCTCGTGTTCGCCCAGGTCGGTGCGCTGCTGTTCTTCGTCGGCGTCGCGGTCGTGCGCCTGGCGATGGGCAACCTGCCCGACGGCTCGGTGTCGCCGAGCATCGACTGGCTCAGTCCGTTCGACCTCACGTCGGACCAGCTCACCGGCGGCCTGCTGCTCGGCGTGTTCATCTACTGGGGCTGGGAGAGCGCCGTGAACCTGAGCGAGGAGTCCTCCGACGGCGACGTGGCGCCCGGCCGCGCGGGTCTGTGGAGCACCGTGATCCTGGTCGCGACCTACCTCGGCGTCGGCATCGTGACGATCGCGGCCGGCGGCGCGGACTTCGTCGCCGGCTACGACGACGACGACGCGCTGTTCGGCGCGATCGGCGACATCGTGCTCGGGCCGTTGTCGTTCGTGCTGCTGCTGTCGATCATCACGTCGGGCATCGCGTCGACCCAGACGACGATCCTGCCCGCGTCGCGCGTGTCGCTGTCGATGGCTGCGGCCGGCGCCTTCCCCAAGGTGTTCGGCAAGGTCGACGACCGGTACGGCACCCCGGCGTTCAGCACCTGGTTCATCGGCGTCGTCGCCATCGTCTGGTACGTCGGGGCGAGTGCCGTGAGCGACAACTTCCTGTTCGACTCGATCTCGGCGCTGTCGCTGATGATCGCCTTCTACTACGCGCTGACCGGTGTCGCCTGCGCGATCTACTGGCGCACCCGCCTGTTCAGCTCGGTCAAGGCGTTCTTCCTGATCGGGGTCGGACCGCTCCTGGGCGCCGCGGCGCTGTTCTACCTGCTGGTCGAGTCGGTGCGTTCCCTCGCCGACCCTGACGCGTCGTACACCGGCTCGTCCGTGCTGGGGGTCGGCATGCCCCTCGCGATCGCGCTGTTCTTCTTCGTCCTGGGCGTCGTGCTGATGGTGGCGTGGCGGCTCACCCCCGCCGGCGCCCCGTTCTTCACCCGCAAGGGCTTCGAGAAGGTGTCCGAGGAGGTCGCCTTTGCTGCACTGGGGCCGACCCGGCCCGGTCTGCCCACCGACTGAACCCCTGGAGGTTCCGATGACCACGCAGTTCCAGAACGTCGTCGGCGGCCGGCTCGTGCCCGCCGCGTCCGGCGCGACGTACGACGTCGTCGACCCGACGACCGGCGAGGTCTACGCGACCGCTCCGGCCTCGGGCGCCGAGGACGTCGACGCGGCGTACCGCTCCGCGGCCGACGCCTTCGAGACCTGGGGCGAGACGACCCCCGCCGAGCGGCAGCGCGCGCTGCTGCGGATCGCCGACGCGCTCGAGGAGCGCGCCGACGAGTTCGTGGCGGTCGAGTCCAAGGACACCGGCAAGCCGCTGGGACTGACCGCGAGCGAGGAGCTGCCGCCGTCGGTGGACCAGATCCGCTTCTTCGCCGGCGCCGCCCGGGTGCTGGAGGGGAGGTCGGCGGGTGAGTACATGAGCGACCACACGTCGTACGTCCGGCGTGAGCCGATCGGCGTGGTCGGCCAGGTGACGCCCTGGAACTACCCGCTGATGATGATGGTCTGGAAGATCGCTCCGGCGCTCGCGGCGGGCAACACCGTCGTGCTCAAGCCGTCCGACACGACTCCGGCGTCGTCGACGCTGCTCGCCGAGCTGGCGCAGGAGTTCCTGCCGCCCGGCGTGCTGAACGTCGTGTGCGGAGACCGCGACACCGGCCGTGCCGTGGTCGAGCACCCGACCCCCCAGCTCGTTGCCATCACCGGGTCGGTGCGGGCGGGGATGCAGGTGGCGGCGTCGGCCGCCGCGGACCTCAAGCGCACGCACCTCGAGCTCGGCGGCAAGGCGCCGGTCGTCGTCTTCGACGACGCCGACGTCGAGAAGGCCGCCGCCGGGATCGCCGAGGCCGGCTACTTCAACGCCGGACAGGACTGCACCGCCGCCACGCGCGTGCTGGCTGACGAATTTTTGCAATTCTTCGATGGCTTCTCGATCGGCTCGAACGACCTGACCCAGTTGACCCTGGGCCTGGATCGCGACTCGGGGCTCGACTTGCTGGCCGCCGACTTCGATGAGCGCGACCCGGCGGTCAAGGCCTTGTTGTCCCGTGCCATCCAAGCATGCCTCGCACA
>JALRKU010000470.1 GCA_023254755.1 Aeromicrobium sp.
CGAGGTCGACTGGTGCCCGGCGCTCGACGTGACGTCGAGTGCCGCGACCCGGGCCGCCATCGGCGCGGACCGCACCCGGTCGGGCGCGTGCGCAGCGGTGTCGTTCGTGCTCGACCAGCGCTACTCCCGTCTGTCGCTGCCCCGCGCCGCCTACCGGATCAGCGACTTCGACGACGCGACGGCCGCCCTCGGCGCCGCCACTCGCGACACCTTCTACCGCCCGCGCGTCGCAGCGTTCGTCGCCCACCCGAGCGAGGCGGCCGCCGAGCGGCTCGGACTCGTCCTGCTGCAGGGCAGCCCCGGACCGGGCCACGCGTTCTACCGCGACGGGACGATCCGCCGCGGCTACGCCGGGCGCGCCGTCTGGATCAACCCTCAGGTGTCGACGGTGCGCACGTCGGTCGACTCCAGCCGCGCGACCCCGCGCCTCGTCGTGAGCTTCTCGGCCCGAGCGGCGCTGCCGGTGTTCGACACGCGGGCGCGCACCGACGCCATGATGACGGTTCCCACGCGGGCGACCCTGACGATGCGGCGCGAGGGCGGTCGCTGGAAGGTCGGCGCGTTCGCGATCTCGACGGACCCCTCGACCTTCGCGCCGCTCGACGTGCGCTGAACAGCGAAGAACCGGCCGCCTCCCCCTGAGACGACCGGTCCTTCGATGTGATGTGGCTCAGGCCCCCGCTCCGAGCCACCCCCCGATGGGCTCGGACCGGGATGGGACCCGGTGCCGTGAGCACGACTCTACCGAAACTAGTTCTTTGTGACTAGTACCGACTAGTCATTTTCGACACGCTGTTCGTCTCGGTCGGCCGGACGGGCCCGACACAGGTCAGCGGAGGACGGCAGGCCGGCGGTGGTCGTCGAAGACCGGCTCGTCGGTGGTCGCGTCGACCCGCATCCACAGCAGGTCGACGGCGGCTCCGTGCTGGGTCAGGAAGGCCGTCTCCGAGGCGTCCTGGCCCGTCGCGATCCGCACCAGGGAGTCGCGCGGCGCGAGGCCCGTGGCGTCGACGACGTGCCACGCGCCGTCGACGAACGCCTCGGCGACCGCGTGGAAGTCCATCGGCGTCAGTCCGGGGGCGTACGCCGACGCGAGCCGCGCCGGGGTGTCCAGCGCGCGCAGCAGGGCGACCACGAGGTGCGCGTAGTCGCGGCAGATGCCCCGGCGGGCGAGGAACGCCTTGACGGCGCCGTCGGTCACCTGGCTCACGCCCGGCACGTAGACGAGACGTTCGTGCACCCAGGCGTCGACCGCCGCGAGCAGCTCGGGGCCCGACAGTCCGGCGAACTCCGACCGCGCGATCGCGAAGAGCGTGTCGGACTCGCAGTAGCGCGACGGGCGTCGGTACTCGATGACGTCGAGCTCCTCGACCGGCGGCTCGGGAGCCCGCCCGACGATGGTCGCCGCGTAGTCGAGCACGAGCGGTCCGGGGCGGCCCGCGACCCGGTGCAGACGGGTGCCGTGGCGGCCGATCACCTCGTGGACCTCGACCGGCTCGTCGTCCGCGGTGATGGTCAGCTGCTCGGTGTCCGCGAGCCCCTCGGCGACTGACACCGAGAAGATCAGGTCCGCCTCGCCGTACAGGTGCAGCTGCAGCTGCGAGGAGACGGTCCGGATCACCTCACCATCCTCACACCCGGCGGCCGCCCCCGCTCAGTCGACCAGCTGGGCGATGCTGCGTCGCGACCTGACCACCGTCTCGAGCTGGCCGTTCGCCGCGCGACGCACCACGCGGGACCCTGGATCGCGTCCGGCCGGCCTGGCGACGCCGTACGCCGTGCCCGGCCGATCGACGATCAGCCACGACACCTCGTCGCCGCCGATCGCGTCGGGGAGGCTGGCGACCACGCGGACGTCGGCGCCCACCTCGAGGTCGGACGTGTCCGGACGAACTGCCAGAGCCACGAGCTGCCAGCGGCTAGGAGTCGTACGCCTCGAGGATGCGGTCGGCGGCCAGTGCGGCCGTCAGCTCGCCGGCCAGGATCTGCTCGCGGACCTCTGCTCTCACCGCCGAGACCCGCTCGTCGGCCAGCAGGCGCTGGTCGATCTCGTCGCGGACCAGGGCCCACGTGAAGTCGAGCTGCTGCTGGGCGCGCTTCTCCCCGAGGCCCTTCGGACCGAGGAACTCGCGGTGCCGGATGACCCGGCTCCAGACCGTGTCGATGCCGGTGGACTCCAGGGCCGAGCAGCTGAGCACGGGCGGCACCCAGCCCTGGGTACCGGCGTGCACCAGCCGAAGCGCACCTGCGAGGTCCTTGGCGGTGACCTCGGCCTCGCGCACCCGGTCGCCGTCGGCCTTGTTGACCGCGATGACGTCGGCGATCTCGACGATGCCCTTCTTGATGCCCTGCAGCTGGTCGCCCGTGCGGGCGAGCGTGAGGAACAGGAACGTGTCGACCATGCCGGCGACCGTGATCTCGGACTGTCCGACGCCGACCGTCTCGACGAGCACGACGTCGAACCCGGCCGCCTCGAGGATCGTCAGCGCCTGACTGGTGGCTCGGGCGACACCGCCGAGTGTCCCCGCGCTGGGCGAGGGCCGGATGTAGGCGTCGGGGTTGACCGACAGCCGCGCCATGCGGGTCTTGTCGCCCAGCACGGAGCCGCCCGTGCGGACGCTGGACGGGTCGACCGCCAGCACGCCGACCCGGTGGCCCTTCGCGGTCAGGTGCTCTCCGAGGGCCTCGATGAAGGTCGACTTGCCGACCCCGGGAACGCCGGAGATGCCGACTCGCACCGCGCCGCCGGCCCGTGGGGCCAGCGCTGCCAGCACCTCGCGCGCCGCGGCCCGGTGGTCGGCACGCCGCGACTCGACCAGCGTGATGGCACGCGAGATCGCCGCCCGCCGACCGTCGAGCACGTCGGCGGTCAGCTGCTCCACGTCGAGAGCCGCCATCGCCTAGGCGTCGGCCAGCGAGTCGCGGAGACGCTCCAGCAGGCTCAGCGCCGAGTCGGCGATGACCGTGCCCGGCAGGAAGACCTCGGCCGGGTCCGTGCTGGGCGCTCTTCTGGCCGCGGGCACGAGCGTCGCGGCCCTCCGCGACCACCAGTTCGGTGTGCCCATCACCGAGGGGCCACTCGCGGGATACGCGTGGGACTACGAGACC
>JALRKU010000120.1 GCA_023254755.1 Aeromicrobium sp.
CGACGTCGTCGAGGATCGACGGGTCGGCGATGAAGCCGCACTTGACGACCTCGGCGAGACCGCTGCGCAGCTCGCGATCGGGCAGGGTGCGCAGCGCCGTCAGGTCGCACAGGACGCCCACCGGCTCGTGGAACGCACCGACCAGGTTCTTGCCGTGCGACGTGTTGATGCCGGTCTTGCCGCCGACCGCGGCGTCGACCATGCCGAGCACCGTGGTGGGCATCGTGACGAACCGGACACCGCGCAGCCAGGTGGCGGCGACGAAGCCGGCCAGGTCGGTGGTGGCGCCACCGCCGAACCCGACGACCACGTCGGAGCGGGTGAACCCGCCCGTGCCGAGCACGTTCCAGCAGAACTGGAGCACGTCCGCGGTCTTGGCCGCGTCGCCGTCGGGGACCTCGACGAGGTGGACGTCGAGACCTTCGTCGACGAGCGGGAACCGCAGGGTCTCGGCCCGTGCCTTGAGGGCCCGCGGATGCAGGATCGCGACCCGCACGGTGCCGGTGTGGCGACCGATCAAGGCGTGCAGCTCACGCTCGAGACCGTGCCCGACGACGACGTCGTACGGCTGGTCGCTGCGGACCGTGATGCGGCGGGTCACACCGTCTCCAGCCAGGCGGCGACGCGGTCGGCGACCGCCTCGGAGTCGAGGTTGTCGGTGACGAGGGTGGTCGACGCGACCTCGGTGTACAGCGGCCGACGGGCGTCGAGCAGGCCCTTGAGGCGCGCCCGCACGTTGCCGAGCAGGAGCGGTCGGCCGGCGCCGAGTCCGACGCGGGAGACCGCGGCGGCCAGACCCACGTCGAGGAACACCACGGTGTGGCCGTCGAGGACCGCTCGGGTGGCGTCGCTCAGGACGGCGCCACCGCCGAGCGAGAGCACCCCGTCGTGCTCGGCCAGCGCCGCCACGACGGCCTTCTCCTCGAGCTCGCGGAAGTACGGCTCGCCACGGGTGACGAACAGGTCCTGCACGCTGGCGCCCTCGCTCGCCTCGATGTCGTGGTCGGTGTCGCGCAGCGACAGACCCAGTCGCTGCGCGAGCGCCTGACCGACCGTCGTCTTGCCTGCCCCCGGAGGGCCGACCAGGACGACGCGCGGAGCGGTCACACGTACCTCAGACCGGCCAGGTAGCCCTCGACGTTGCGGCGGGTCTCGGGCACCGAGTCGCCGCCGAACTTCTCGAGCACCGCGTCGGCGACGACCAGGGCGACCATGGCCTCGGCCACGATGCCGGCCGCCGGGACGGCGCACACGTCGGAGCGCTGGTGGTGGGCCGTGGTCTCGGCGCCGGTCTCGACGTCGACCGTGCGCAGGGCGCGCGGCACGGTGGCGATGGGCTTCATCGCGGCTCGGACGCGCAGCAGCTCGCCGGTCGACATGCCGCCCTCGGTGCCGCCGGAGCGACCGGACGCGCGGCGCACCGCGAGCGTCGCGGCGGAGCCCTCCGGGAGCTCGGCCGGCACGATCTCGTCGTGCGCCGCGGAGCCGCGCGAGCGCGCCAGCTCGAAGCCGTCACCGACCTCGACACCCTTGATCGCCTGGATGCCCATGAGCGCCTGGGCGAGCTTGGCGTCGAGACGACGGTCCCAGTGCGTGTGCGAGCCGAGTCCGGGTGGCAGGCCCTCGACGACGACCTCCACGACGCCGCCGAGCGTGTCGCCGTCCTTGTGCGCCGCGTCGATCTCGGCGACCATCAGCGCGCTCGTGGCGGGGTCGGCGCACCGGACAGGGTCGGCGTCGAGCCGCTCGACGTCGGCCGCCGACGGCAGGACGCCGGCCGGCGCCCGCACGGTGCCGAGCTCGACGACGTGGGACACGATGGTGGCGCCCGTGGTCTGCGCGACGAACTGCGCCGCCACCTCGCCGAGGGCGACGCGCGCCGCGGTCTCGCGGGCGCTGGCGCGCTCGAGGATCGGCCGGGCCTCGTCGAAGCCGTACTTCTGCATGCCCGCGAGGTCGGCGTGGCCGGGACGCGGGCGGGTCAGCGGGGCGTTGCGCTTGAGGCCCTCAAGGACCTCGGGATCGACCGGGTCGGCCGACATGACCTGCTCCCACTTGGGCCACTCGCTGTTGCCGATGCGCAGGGCGACGGGACTGCCCAGCGTGACGCCGTGCCTCAGCCCGCCGACGATCTCGAGCTCGTCGGCCTCGAACGACATGCGGGCGCCCCGGCCGTAGCCGAGGCGGCGGCGCGCGAGGGCGGCCTGGATGTCCTTGCTGGTGACCTCGACCCCGGCCGGGAGGCCCTCGAGGACGGCCACCAGGGCGGGGCCGTGCGACTCACCTGCGGTCAACCAACGAAGCATGGGGCCGATTCTCCCACGTCAGGCCGAGAGCAGGCTCGGGCCCCATGCCGCACCGATCACGGCGCCCGCCACGAGGTAGGGGCCGAACGCGAAGCCGGTCCGGTCGACGATCCGCAGGGCCGCCAGGACGACGCCGAACAGCGCACCGAGCAGGAACCCGGCGTACATCCCGACCACGGTCGCGCCGACGCCGAGCGGGCCGAGGACGACCGCGAGCGCCGCGGCGAGGCGGACGTCGCCGTAGCCGAACGCGCCGCCGAAGAACCGGCTCGCGAGCCAGTGCATCAGCCAGAACAGCGCGAAGACGACGAGGTTCGCCACGAGGGCTCGCACGAGCACGCGGTGGTCCTGCAGCAGGAGCGCAGCCAGGCCGACCAGCAGCCACAGGCCCGCGTGCAGCGGCACCGTGAGCAGGAAGGGGAGGTACCGCGTGTGCCAGTCGACGAACGACAACCAGGCGCCCACGCCACAGGCCAGCACCCAGGCGGGCACGAGCTCGGGCTGGTCGATCCGCCACGCGACGACCCCTGCGCCGACGGCGGCGGGCAGCACCATCCACCACAGGGCGCCCGGCAGGGCCGCGACCTCGGCGTAGGACCGCTTGTCGGGGGCCGGGTTCTCGGGCTCGGGCAGCGCCCGCACCGCCCCCGGGCCGCACGCCCCCACGACCCCCGCCGCGACGACGGCGAGCACGACGACCACGACCGGATCCACCCGCCGAACCTATCCGCCCTCTCGGCTCACCCGCTCGCCCCCGTCCCCACCCCGCTGACGAGTCACCCGTTTCCGGTCGCGAGTCACCCGTTCCCGGTGACGAGTCACCCGTTTCCGGTCACGAGTCACCCGTTTCCGGTCACGAGTCGTGACGTTCGGGGTGACGGGCGTCGGGACCGCGCTCCGGACGGTCGAGAGGTGCCCGAAGCGCGTCGGCGGACGGGCGTGACTTCTCAGCGGGCAGCGAGGGCGGTGCGGGCGGCCGTGCGCAGGAGGTCCGGGGAGACGTCGACGTCGGCCATCTGGTGCAGCTGGAGGACGGCCTGGTGGGCGAGCAGGTCCAGACCGGAGACGACCGGACGCCCCAACGCCGACGCGGCCTCCGCGAGCGCCGTGGGCCAGGGGTCGTACACGACGTCGAACGCCGCCGACGCCGAAGCGGCCCACTCGGCGGCGCGGTCGGCGACCGCGGCGACCGGGATCGTCGACACGAGCAGGTCGGCCGCCGCACCGGCCGGCTCCGACAGCAGCGCCACACGCACGTCGGCGCCGCTCGCCGCGCCCGCGGCCAGGACGTCGCGAGCCCGCGAGGGATCGCGGACGACGACCTCGATCGACGTGGCCCCCGCCTCGGCGAGGGCGTGGGCGAGCGCCACCGCCGTCGCTCCGGCCCCCAGGAGGCGCACCGTCTGCACGTCGACGACGCCGGCCTCGGACAGCGCCGCCAGGGATCCGGGGACGTCGGTGTTGTCGGCCCGCCATCCCGACCCCGAGCGCACGAGCGTGTTGGCCACGCCCAGCCGCGCCACGACGTCGGTGCGCTGCTCGGCCAGTGCCGCGGCCTCGGGCTTGACGGGCGCCGTCACCGAGACGCCCCGCACGTCGTCTCCGAGCCGACCGACGACGGCGGCCAGTGAGCTGGCCGGCACGTCGACGGCGTCGTAGGTCCAGTCCAGCCCCGCCGCGGCGTACGCCGCACGGTGCATCACCGGCGACAACGAGTGCGTGACGGGCGAACCGACGACGAGGCAGCGCACGATCAGCAGATGTCGGACTTGCGGCAGTACTCGCGCGCCTCTTCGGCGTTGCGCTCGTGCTCGGCGAGGTTCGTGGCGTACTTGGTCTCGCCGGTCTCGAGGTCGACCGCGACGAAGTACAGCCACGGGCCGGCGGCCGGGTTCAGGGCCGCCTCGATGGTCTTCTCCCCCGGCGAGCCGATGGGTCCTGGCGGGAGCCCGGCGTTCTGGTACGTGTTGTACTCCGACTCGGCGTTGCGCTCCTCCTCGGTGGTCCACACGTCGCCCTTGCGACCGCTGACGTAGGAGACGGTCGAGTCCAGCTGGAGCGGCATGCCCTGCTCGAGTCGGTTGTAGAGCACGCGAGCGACCTTGGGGTAGTCCTCGTCCTTCTTGGCCTCGTACTCCAGGATGCTCGCGACGGTGAGGATCTCCTCGCCGCTGTACCCGAGCGCCCTGGCCCGGGTGCCGATGTCGAGGGACTTGGCGACCGACAGCGTCTTGGCCACCATCTGCTTGAGGAGCTGTTCGGCGGTGGTGCCGGGCGTGACGTCGTACGTGGCGGGGAACAGGTACCCCTCGGGGTTGTCGTTCGCGACGGCGGGCAGACCCAGCTTCTCGGGCTGGTCCAGCACAGCGGTCAGGTCCTTCTCGGAGATCCCGGCGTCGCTCTTGGCGATGATCTCGACGATCTGGCCCACCCGCGCGCCTTCGGGAACGGTGATCTTCACCTCGGCCCGGTTGCCCTTGTCGACGAGCTCGCGCAGCGCCCACTCCGAGGACATGTGCATGCGCAGCTTCCAGGCGCCCGCCTGGATCGCCGACGCCCGGTCGTCCTTGAGCAGCAGGTTGTAGAACGCCTCGGCACTCTTGACGACCTCGGCGTCCGCGAGGATGTTCGCGACCTGCTGGCCGCTCGCCCCCTCGGGGATCTCGACGACGACGGTGCCCTCCCCCTGCCCGCTGTAGTCGGCGGGTCCGCCGAAGAAGTTCTGCGCCTTGCCGTAGGCCCAGTAGCCGCCGAACGCCAGCGCGAGGACGACCGCGAGGACGACGATCCGCCGGCCCCACGGCGCACGTGGCGGTCGCTCGGCGCGCCGATGACCGCTGGGGCGGGGGTCGCCGCCGGTGATCAGGTCGAGTCCGTCGCTCATTCAGTCCTCATCCATCAGGTGTCCGGGCGCGGACCCGCGGGCCCGTTCGGCGTCGATCGCCGACTGGAGGATCACGGTGGCTGCCGCCTGGTCGATCACCTGGCGTCGGCTGACGCCCGACCGTCCGCCGGCTCGCAGCAGACCGTCAGCAGTCATCGTAGACATCCTCTCGTCGACCAGCCGGATGCGAACCGGCGCGATCAGCGGCGCGAGGGTGGCGCAGAAGGCCCGCACCTTCGCCACGGCGGGGCCTTCTCGGCCCGACAGACCGACCGGCCAGCCGACGACGCACTCCAGCGCCTCGACCTCCTCGACGATCTCGGCCAGCCGCGCGTGGGCGGCGGATCCTGCGGCGACGGTCTCGTACGGCGTGGCGATCAGCCCGTCGGGATCGCACACCGCGACGCCGATGCGGACGTCGCCCACGTCGACGCCGATCCGCCTCCCGCGTCGCATCAGCCGCGCAGTGCTGCCTCGGCGGCCGCGAGAGCTGCCGGGATCTGATCCACGTCGGTGCCACCACCCTGGGCCACGTCGGCCTTGCCGCCGCCGCGCCCGCCGATGACCGGGCCGACGACGCCGATGAGGTCGTTGGCGCTGATGCCGCGCTCCTGAGCCGCCGGGTTGACCGCGACCACCGCGGACGGCTTGCCGCCGGCGTCGCCGATCACGACGACCACTCCGGGGCCCTGCAGCCGCCCTCGCACGTCGAGCGCCAGGGTGCGCACGTCGCCACCACCGGCACCGGTGGCACGGTGACCGACGAACGCCACCCCTGCGACGTCGACCGCCGAGGCGGCGATGTCACCGGCGGCGCCCAGCAGCTGGGCCGCCTTGAGCTTCTCGGACTCCTTCTCCAGCGCCTTGAGCCGTTCGACGAGGTCCTGCACACGGCCGGGGACGTCGTCGGGCTGCGTCTTGAGGATGTCGGTGAGCTGACGCACGACGTCGCGCTCACGGGCCAGGTAGGCGAAGCCCTCGAGACCGACGAGGGCCTCGATGCGCCGGTTGCCGGCGCCGACCGATCCGTCGGAGGTGACGACGACGGTGCCGATCTGCGACGACCGCTCGACGTGGGTGCCGCCGCACAGCTCGCGCGACCACGGGCCGCCGATCTCGACGACACGCACCTGCTCCCCGTACGTCTCGCCGAACAGCGCGAGCGCCCCGAAGTCACGAGCCTCACGCAGCGTCATGAGGTGCGCGGACACCGGCAGGTCCTGGCGCAGCGCGCGGTTGGACACGTCCTCGACGTCGTGGAGCTGCTGCGACGACAGGGCACCGTTCCAGCCGAAGTCCAGGCGCAGGTAGCCGGGGCGGTTGAACGAGCCCGACTGCAGCGCCGTCGGGCCGAGCACCTCGCGCAGCGCGGCGTGGACGACGTGGGTGCCCGAGTGCGCCTGGCGAGCGCCGAGACGCCACTCGGGGTCGACGAGCGCCTCGACGGCGGTGTCGGGCGTGAGCTCTCCGGAGGTGACGCGCACCTGGTGGACCACGAGTCCCTTGACCGGACGCTGGACGTCGAGGACCTCGGCCGAGCCCTGGCCCGATCCCGGCGCGTCCCAGACGATCGTGCCCGCGTCGGCGTGCTGGCCACCGGACTCGGCGTAGAACGGGGTGCGGTCGAGGACGACCTCGCCCACGCCCCCGTTCGATCCAGCGCTGAGCGCCGGGACGCCCTGACCCTCCTGGATCACCGCGAGGACCCGCGACTCCGTGGTCAGGGTGCTGTAGGCCAGCCAGTCGGTCGGTCCGTTGGCATCGAGCACGCCGCGGTAGACGGTCGTGTCGGCGTGGCTTCCCTTCTTCGCCTTGGCGTCGGCCTTGGCGCGGGCGCGCTGCTCGGCCATCAGGGCACGGAAGCCGTCGGCGTCGACGTCGAGACCCTGCTCCGAGGCCATCTCGAGCGTCAGGTCGATGGGGAACCCGTACGTGTCGTGCAGCGTGAAGGCGGCGGACCCGGACAGGCCCGTACCGCCTGCCTGCTTGACCTCGGCCGCCGCGCTCTCGAAGATCTCCGTGCCCTTGTCAAGGGTGCGGCGGAACGCGTCCTCCTCGGCGTAGGCGACGCTCTCGATCCGCGCGAAGTCGGCCTCGAGCTCGGGGTAGGAGGCCTTCATCTGCTCCAGCGAGACCGGCAGCAGCTGCGGGAGGGCCGGGTCGTCGTAGCCGAGCAGACGCATCGATCGGACCGCGCGACGCAGCAGCCTGCGCAGCACGTAGCCACGGGCCTCGTTGCCGGGAGTGACGCCGTCGCCCATCAGCATCAGGCCCGAGCGGACGTGGTCGGCGACGACGCGGAAGCGGACGTCGTCGTCGTGGTTCTCGCCGTAGGTCCTGCCGGTCAGCTCGCTCGCCTTGGCGATGACGGGGAAGACCTCGTCGATCTCGTAGAGGTTGTGCTTGCCCTGGAGCAGGTAGGCGACGCGCTCGAGACCCATGCCGGTGTCGATGTTCTTGCTGGGCAGCGGGCCGACGACGTCGAAGTCGTCCTTGGCGCGGACGTTGGTGATCTCCTCCTGCATGAACACGAGGTTCCAGATCTCCAGGAAGCGGTCCTCGTCGACGACGGGACCGCCGTCGGGGCCGAATTCCGGGCCGCGGTCGACGTAGATCTCGCTGCACGGACCACCCGGACCCGGCACGCCCATGTGCCAGTAGTTGTCGAGCAGTCCGCGAGCCTGGATGCGCTCGTCGGGCAGGCCGGCGACCTGCTTCCAGAGCTCGCGCGCCTCGTCGTCGCCGTCGAGCACCGTGACCCAGATGGTGTCGGGGTCGATGCCCAGGCCCCCGTCGTCGACCGAACCCGTGATGAGGCCCCACGCGTGCTGGATGGCCCCTTCCTTGAAGTAGTCGCCGAACGAGAAGTTGCCGTTCATCTGGAAGAACGTGCCGTGCCGCGTGGTCTTGCCGACCTCCTCGATGTCGAGGGTGCGCACGCACTTCTGGACGCTCGTGGCGCGGTGGAACGGAGGGGTCTCCTGCTGCAGGAAGTACGGCTTGAACGGCACCATGCCCGCGTTCACGAACAGCAGGTTGGGGTCGTCGAACAGCAGCGGCGCGGACGGCACGACGGTGTGGCCGGCCTTCTCGAAGTGGTCGAGGAAACGTCGGCGGATCTCCGCGGTCTTCATTCGGATGTGAGCTCTCTGTGGTGACGGGTCGACAGGTGGTCCTCGTGGGCGCTCATGCCGTCGGCGATCTCGTCGCGGAGCTCGCGCCAGCCGACGCCGAGGGCCGCGGCCTGGTCGATCAGGCCGGGCACGCCCATGTGCCAGTAGTTGTCGTTGAGGTCGCGGTCCTGGATCCGCTCGTCGGGCAGGCCGGCGACCTGCTTCCAGAGCTCGCGCGCCTCGTCGTCGCCGTCGAGCACCGTGACCCAGATGGTGTCGGGGTCGATGCCCAGG
>JALRKU010000170.1 GCA_023254755.1 Aeromicrobium sp.
CAGAAGTCCGGCGTCGTGCTGCTGCTGCCGCACGGCTACGAGGGCCAGGGTCCCGACCACTCCTCGTCGCGCATCGAGCGCTTCCTCGACCTGTGCGCCGACGACGCCATGACGGTCGCCGTGCCGTCGACGCCCGCGTCGTACTTCCACCTGCTGCGGCGCCAGGCGCTCGAGGCCGAGCACCGTCCGCTCATCGTCGCCACGCCCAAGTCGATGCTGCGCAACAAGGCGGCCGTGTCGATGCCCGACGACTTCACGACGGGCACCTTCCGTCCGGTCATCGGCGACGAGACGGTCGACCCCTCGAAGGTCGAGCGCGTGCTGATCTGCTCCGGCAAGGTCTACTGGGACCTCGTCGCCGAGCGCGAGAAGTCCGAGAAGGACCAGTCGCGCACCGCGATCGTGCGCCTCGAGCAGATCTATCCGCGCCCCGTGGAGCAGCTGCAGGCCGAGGTCGGCCGCTACGCCAACGCCACCGAGGTCCGGTGGGTCCAGGAGGAGCCGGCCAACCAGGGTGCGTGGCCGCACGTCGCGCTGAACCTGAGCGGCTCGTTCGGCGACCTTCCCCTGGTGCCCGTGTCGCGACCCGCGTCGTCCACCACGGCCGTCGGCTCGCACTCGCGCCACGTCGAGGAGCAGCAGAAGCTCATGGCCCAGGCCTTCAGCTGATCCCTGCTGTCGCTGCCGACACCGCCTCCCGCTGCACTCGCGGGACGGTGTCGGCGCGGCGCGGGAGGATGTGGCCATGGCCTTCGAGGAGCAGCCGGTCGTCCGGGTGAGTCGCGGGGTCCTCGACGCCGACATCGACCCGTGGGCGCTCGAGATCCCCGCGGTGCGACAGGTGCTGGACGAAGGGCTCGACCTGCCCCCGGGCGTCACCCTGCTCGTCGGCGAGAACGGCTCGGGAAAGTCCACCCTCGTCGAGGCGATCGCCATCGCGTTCGGGCTCTCCCCCGAGGGCGGCAGCCTGCAGGGCCGCCACACGACGCGCACGACCGAGTCGACGCTCCACCGGGCGCTGCAGGTCCAGCGGGGCCTCGGCACCGCCGGGCGGTGGGGCTTCTTCCTGCGCGCCGAGACGATGCACGGCTGGTACACGTTCCAGGCCGACAGCGGCGGGGCCGACTTCCACGCCATGAGCCACGGCGAGTCGTTCGTCGAGGTCCTGCAGACCCGGTTCTCCACCCCGGGCTTCTACTGCCTCGACGAGCCCGAGGCCGCGCTGTCGTTCCGGTCCAGCCTGGTCCTGCTCCGCACGCTGCACGACGTCGCCGAGGCCGGTGGCCAGGTCCTCTGCGCCACCCACTCGCCCATCATCGCCTCGCTGCCCGGGGCACACCTGCTCGAGGTCGGGCCCTGGGGGCTGCGGGAGACCACCTGGGACGACCTGGACCTGGTCCACCACTGGCGCGCCTACCTCGACGCTCCAGCGCGCTACCTGCGGCACACGTTGGCCGACGACTGAGCCCCGCGCCACGTCGAGGCGCCGTCGCCGACAGGCCCGGGTCTCACAGGGACCCCAGTCCGCGCGTGAAGAAGATGTCACCTGCACCGCCCGTTGCGCGTGACGTCGTGGTCACGACCTGTTCCTAGCGTCGGGGCAACGCCACCGATCGACGGCGGCCCTACGTCCCAGGAGTGGTCCTGACATGACCTACGTCGCACCGCTGGACTTCGTCGGCGACCCGGTCGGCGGTCGGCTCCTCGCCGGACTCGCGGTCTCCGTCACGCACGCCAGCACGGCACCGGTGCGGCTCCCGCGGCAGCGGTCCGAGGCGCCCCACGACCCGCTGGCCGTCCCGGCCGTCTGAGCAGGAGCAGTCATCCATGGAACGCAAGCAGCACCTCGTCGTCGTCGGCGCCGGCATGGTCGCCCAGCGCCTCGTCGAGGCCCTGGTGGAGCGCCGGGCGACCGACACCTGGGACATCACGGTGCTGGGCGAGGAGTCGCGACCGCCGTACGACCGCGTGGCGCTCACCTCGTTCTTCACGGTGCACGACCCCGACGACCTCCTGCTCGGCGACCGCGCGCTGTGGAAGCAGCCGGGCGTGCGACTCCACCGCAGCTCACCCGTGACCGCGATCGACACCGAGGCGCGCACCGTGAGCGCCCGAGGCCAGGCCATCGCCTACGACGCGCTCGTCCTGGCGACCGGATCGTTCGCGGCGGTCCCACCGGTGCGGGGCGCCGACCTGCCCGGATGCTTCGTGTACCGCACCGTCGACGACGTCGCCGAGCTCCGTGCCTGGGTGTCTGAGCGAACCGGCAGGGACCGCCCGGTGCGCGGCGCCGTGGTCGGCGGCGGTCTGCTGGGGCTCGAGGCGGCCGGTGCCCTGCGCCAGCTGGGCGCCGAGGTCACCGTCGTGGAGTTCGCCGACCGGCTGATGCCTTTGCAGGTCGACGCCGGTGGCGGCGAGGCGCTGCGTCGACTGATCGAGGCGATGGGCGTCGAGGTGCGCACGTCCACCGCCACGCAGGCGATCACGACCGGGCGCGGCAAGCGCGTCCGCTCGATGGAGTTCGCCGACGGCTCGTCGATCCCGGTCGACGTCGTCGTGTTCGCGACCGGCGTCCGCCCCCGGGACGAGCTGGCGCGCGCCGCCGGCCTCGCGGTGCACGAGCGCGGCGGGGTCCTGGCCGACGAGGCGTGCCGGACCAGCGCGGACGACGTGTACGCGATCGGCGAGGTCGCCCACGTCGCCGGGCGGGTCTGGGGCCTGGTCGGCCCCGGCTACACGATGGCCGAGGTCGTCGTCGACCGGCTGCTCGGCGGGAGCGCGACGTTCACCGACGCGGACCTGTCCACCAAGCTCAAGCTGCTCGGTGTCGACGTCGCCAGCTTCGGCGACGCGTTCGCCGCCGAGGCGGGGAGCCTGGAGGTGGTCTACGCCGATCCCCTGGCCGGCGTCTACAAGAAGCTCGTCATGAGCGACGACGCGTCGCGCCTGCTCGGCGGCGTGCTGGTCGGCGACGCCTCCTCCTACACCTCGCTGCGCCCGATGGTCGGCCACCCGCTGGGGTCCGACCCGACGTCG
>JALRKU010000250.1 GCA_023254755.1 Aeromicrobium sp.
GGAGCGAGGCCCGGCCACGAGGCGGCCTCCGCCACGACGATCAGCAGCACCCACGTGGACAGCACGGCGACGACCACGGTGACGAGCGCGAGCAGTGCTGCCGGGAAGTCGTCGCCGACGAGGGCCGGTGCCGCGTCGGGCAGGCGCGGTGCGGTGGTGGCGGCGGTGGGTACCGCGACCAGCACGGCGACGAGGCCCAGGCGGCTCAGCAGCATGACATCCCCCGATGATGCTTTATGACGACGTTTGACGACGAGTAGAGTCTGTTCGCGTCGGTTCATGCTGTCAACGACGACGCCGGTCGGCCTGTGGGTTACGGTGTCGGCCATGCGGTGGGACCGGCTCTTCGCCGGCCTCGAGGACGAGGCCGATCGACTCGCGCGCGACGAGGTCGAGGCCCTCGCGGCGGACCTCAGCGACGAGACCTGGGCCGCCACGTCATGGCGGGATCTCGTCGGTGGTCGTGTCCGCCTCGAGGTGAGGGGCGCCGGTCAGGTCGCCGGTGAGGTGGCCTCGGTGAACGACTCGGTGGTGCGCCTGCGTGGCGACGATGGCGACCGTCTCGTGGCGACCCGGGCCGTCGTCGAGGTCGTCGAGGCGGAGCGGCGCGCCTCGACGGTGTCGCGCGTCGACGCCCTGCTGGGCTGGCGGTCGGCGCTGCGGCGTCTTCGCGACGCGGACGAGCCCGTGCGGGTGGTGCTCGACGACGGACGGGTCGTCGACGGACGGGTCGACGCCGTCGGCGCCGACTTCGTCAGGATCGAGACGGTGTCAGGTCGCCGACGGGTGCTCGTCCTCGACGCGGTCGCCGTCGTGAGTCCCCGCGCCTGACGCCGCGCCCTCGCGGACGAAGCGGGCGGCGCGCTCGTACTGCCGCTGGATGTAGCCCTCGAGCTCGTCGTGCTCGATGCGCCACTCGTTGCGGCCGCCGACCTGGATGCCCCGCAGGTCGCCCGACTGCAGCAGAGCCCGGACCTGCCGGACCGAGACGTTGAGCACCTCGCCGACGTCTGCGGGCGTGTAGAAGCGCTGTCCTGCGGGCATGGATCCAGTCTGGCACGAAGGTGTCGGCGGACGTGGGTCCTCGTCCACCGGCCTCGCCGGTGTGGACGAGAGGGTGGACGTCCAGGCGCGGATGACGGTAGGAATGTGGCCCATGAAGACCTGGCGGGGGGCCGGTCCTCGCCGCATGGGCGAGCCGGGAGTGCGGGCCGAGCGACTGCGGCTGAGACCGTGGACCGATCCGAGGCTGCTGCTGGGCGTGCTGCTGGTGCTCGTCGCCACGCTGCTCGGTGCCCGGCTGGCGGCAGCGGTGGACGACCGCGAGGCGTACTGGGCCGTCGACGCGTCCGTCCGTGCCGGCGACGCCGTGTCCCGCAGCCATCTCACGCAGGTGCGGGTGCGCCTCGACGACACGACCGCCGGTCGCTACCTGCGCATCGACGACGAGCTGCCGGGGGCGATCGCCGAGCTGCAGTGGGCTCGCGACCTCGGCGACGGCACTCTTGTCCAGGCGGCCGACTTGGTGCCCAGGTCCACCGCGGCGTCCCGGCAGCTTCCCGTCGCGGTGGCCGACGGTGCGGCACCCGACGACCTGGCGCGCGGCGACCTCGTGGAGGTGTGGGTCGGTGCGGCGCCCGGCGACCAGGCGCCACGCAAGGCCCGCAAGGTCCTGGAGGTCGCTCGCGTCCTGAGGATCGGCGGCACGAGCGGATCCCTCGAGGGCGCGGGTGGCCGCTCGGTGCTGCTCGAGGTCGCCCCCGAGGCGCTGCGCGGCGAGGTCGTCTCCTGGGTCGCTGCCGGCCACGTCACCTTGGTGCGGGTGCCGTGAACCTCGTGCTGGCGGCGGGCGGCGCCGCGTGGGAGGCCAGGGCGCTGGCCGTGCTCCAGGGGCTTCCTGCGCTCTCGGTGGCGCGTCGGTGCGTCGACGTCGCCGACCTGCTGTCCGCCGCCCAGGCCGAGATCGCCGACGTCGCGGTGGTCGCCGCCGACCTGCCCGGGCTCGACCTCGACGTCGTCGACCGACTCCGCCGCGCCGGTCTGCGGGTCGTCGCGGTCACCGACGGCGACCCGGCCCTCGCCGAGCGCCTGGGGCTCGGTCCCACCCTGGCCGTCGACGAGCTCCACCGCGTCGCCGACCTGACCCCCACCGCGCCGCTCGCGGAGCCCGACGAGGCGCCGCTCGTCGCGGTGTGGGGCCCGACGGGTGCGCCCGGCCGGAGCGCGGTGGCGCTGTCGGTCGCCTCGGCACTGGCGGCCCGGGGCGTCGACACCGTGCTGGTCGACGCCGACGTCGAGGGCGGCGCCCAGGCGCAGTCGCTGGGCCTGCTCGACGACGTGTCGTGCTAACCCCACTCGCGGCCTGGCGCGGTCTGGTTGTCAGACCCGGGTGGCATCGTCCCAGGCATGCAGCAGATCACCGACGACCAGAAGGCCATGCTCGAGCTCGAGCGCCACTGGTGGCAGTACACCGGCACGAAGGAGCAGGTCGTCCGGGACCGCTTCGGGGTGTCGATGACGAGGTACAACCAGTCGCTGCGGCAGCTCGTGAAGACGCCGGCCGCCCAGGCCTACGACCCGCTGGTCTGCAAGCGCATCGAGCGGATCATCGCGCGGCGTCGCGGTCGCTCGGTGCTGTCGAGCTGAGGGTTCAGCGCTTCCCGGCCCACTTGCGGACGGTCATGCGGTCGACGCCGAGTGTGCGGGCGACGGCTGATTCGCTGATCCCGTCGGCTAGGGCGTCGAGTGCGGCGCGCTCGGCCTCCTGGAGTGCGGCGGCTTGTTCGGTGCGTGCCGCGGCGAGGCGGGCGCCGGCCCGTTCCAGGCCGCTCACGCGTCGGTCGCCTGACGCCTGTGGAACTCGGCGCCGACGAGGCGAGAGAAGGACTTGGCGAACTCGTCATCACGGTGCATGCGCTTCATGATGTCGCGTCCCGCGAGCGCCGCGGCGGCGGCCTTGGCCAGAGCCCTCATCTCGGGGCTGGTGGCGTCGCCATGCTCGACGGTATCGAGCGCTGCGAACAGGTCGCCGCGGTTGAGCCTGTGGTCGGCGGCGACGAGTGCCTCGAGCTGGTCGAGCATGCCCGCCGCGGTGATCACGCTGCGGCCTTCGCTTGGCGGGCCAGGATTCGGGCGGTGGAGATGTGGCTGACTCGTGCGCCGGTCAGGCGGCTCTTGGTGCCGGCCTTGTGGAGGCGGTCGAAGGAGTAGCGAGCGAGAAGATCGCGGGCGAGTTCGACCTCGGCGATGGACTTGGCGGAGATGTAGAGTTCGCGGTTTCCGCGGGTGGCGATGAAGCCTGCGGGGGTGGTGCGGATGTCGGTGCCGTTGGCCTGCTTGCTGTTCATGTAGATCACTCTACAGGTTAGGTGTAGTCGTGTCTACAGTTTTGCCGAAGAAAGTTTCAGTCCGCCGCCCTCAACCTCCGAGCTGGCACCAGTGTCTCCCGCGGCTCCCCGTCTGCCCCGGCGTAGATGACCCGCGCCTGCCATTCCTGCGGCGACTGCGAGTGTGGCTGCCCACGTTCCCAGCCGACGACGAGGACGGGGACCTGCTGAGCGTCGATCGTGGCCCACGCGAACGGGTGGCGGGCTGGTCGACGCTCGGGCACGACGCAACGGTAGGTGCCGGGGATGACAAGATCGCCCCGCCCGCCCGGTGAGGGGCGGACGGGGCGTGGTGGCCGTGCCGTGGAGATGCTGGTGCGGTCAGTCGCGGCCGTCGTACAGCGGCCACGGGCCGGGCGGGTAGACGCGATCGAGGAGCTCGTGCACGGCGTAGCTGACGAGCGACGCGACGAGCCAGAACGGGCGGGTCACGCCAGCCACTCCGGGAGCGGCACACAGTCGACGGTCTGTCCGGCGAGCGCGTGGGTGCAGTCTCCGAGGAACTCCCAGCGACCCTCGCGCACGAACGAGTGGCAGATGATGGGTTCTCCGGCACCGACGCGCGCATGCTGCGGCTTGTGGAAGTGCTCGCCCTCCGCCCACTGAACGCCCCCGACCAGGATGGAGGGACTGATGGTCGGCCGTTCCTCGTTGCCGTCCCATGACCACGGCCCGACGGTGACGCGGTGAGTCTCCTCGCACGCGGGGCACCACAGCCACAGGCCGCCGTCGCTCGGCGTGTGCCGGACGACGGCGCCCTGTTCGGTCGGCTGGGTCACTCGGCGTCCTTCGCGGCGGCGAGCCACCGCAGGCCCGGCGTGCGGCGCAGCAGCGCCTCGACGCCCGGGAGCGCGAGCACGCGCGTCACACCGCCGGCAACGGCCAGCGACAGCGACACGACGGGCAGCTCGGGGTCGACGCCGGCGGCCTCGACGATCAGGCCCCAGATGGCGGCCAGGCCGATGACGAACGCGACGACCGTGCGGACGGTCGCGCGCCACGGGTGCTGGGCCTGGGTGACCTGACGAGGGGTGGGGTTGGCGGGGGTGGACATGGCGCCTCCTACTGGCGGTTGAGGTTGACGGTGAGGACCAGGTGGTCGAGGTCGGTCGGCTTGGTGCCTGCGGTCTTCGCTGCACCGGCGACGGGACGGGGACGTTCCGGGCCCTTGCCCGGGTCCTGGTCGCCGACCCAGATCAGGACGTCGTCGACGCTGTGACCGACGACGGGCGCCTTGAAGTACGTGGACGACGCGAGGCTGGCGTTGACGGTGCGGTCAGCGACCTTGAACGCGCTGCCGTAGCCGCGGGCGTAGGCGCGGCCGAGGACCTGGCCCGTGCGGTCCGCGCTGTCGATGAGCACGACGATCTGGCTGCGGCCGAGACCGTGCTTCTTGGCCCGGCCCTCGAGGTGGTCGAGGATCTGGTCCATCACCTTGACGTTGAACGCGGCCGTGGCCGTCGGGTCGAGGTGCGCGACCGCAGTCAGCATCAGGGCACCGTTGACCTTGCAGATCGTCCAGAGGACTTCCTTGACGTCGCCGTCGTGCGCGGAGGGTTCGAACACGCCCTTGGCGATCGGAGCCTCGGTCGTCGCGGCCCGGCGCCACAGGGAGCGGCCGGCGGTGTAGAGGACGAGGACCTGGCCGAAGCTGGAGTACTTCGTCCTGAGGTAGTGCCACGGGTTCCCGGCGCGGCTCCCGCCGCACTCGAGGCCGCCGAGGATGTCGGGCTGCTTGGTCTTCGTGATGAGCACGACGCGCTTGCGACGGGCCAGCCACTTCGCGAGCGCACCCGGCTTGAGGAGCGCGGCGGTCGCGGCGCCGTGGTTGATGAGCTGCCACTTCCCGATCAGGGCCGGGTCGCGCTCTGCGGGTGCCTCGGGCGTCGGAGCGGTGCCGCTGGAGAGCTCGACGAGGCGGGCGATGGGGAACGCGCCGGGGTCGCCGTGGCTGTTCTCGGGGACGTGCTGGTGGCCGACGATGCCGTAGGCGCGCTGCCACTCGGCGAAGGTGAGCCGCTGGCCGTTCTTGTTGCCGTAGGACGACGGGTAGGCCCGCCATCCGCGCGGCGCGGCGTCCTTGACGGGGAACGCGGGCCACTCGGCGTGCAGCCAGTTGGCAAAGTCGGCGAGCTCGGCGAGGAACCAGTCCGGGGCGTCGGGCATGTAGATGAAGTCGACGCCTGCGCGCAGGCCCTGGGCCTCCCACCGCTTCTTCGTCGCCGGGTCGCACGTGCCGCACAGCTCGATCTGGACGGCGTTGAGCGTGTTGGTCTCGACGCCGCCGAGCTTGTTCTCGAGCGCGCGGGCGCTCTTGTTGACGGCGTAGTGCTGGCGCCAGTCGATGGTGCGGGTCTTGAAGTTCGGCTTCGCCGTCAGGTGGGGCGCGGTGGCGCCGCCCGAGTAGCTGGGGAACCCGACGGTCTCGGTGGAGTGGAGGACGAGCACGTTCGGGGACATGGTGGAGCCGCGGAACTTGTTCGCCCACCACTGCACGGTGCGGTTGGCCTTCGGGTACAGGGTCGCTCGGGTCACGGGTGCCTCCTGGGCAGGGTGAAGTGCCCGCCTTCCGAACGGCGGGTTGAAGCGGTGGGCTTGGGTTAGCCCTCGGGCGCGGGCTCGACGACCTCGGGCTCGGGCGCCGGGTCGGGGTTGCCGGTGTCTGGGTTCGAGGGGCCGCCACCGCTGGCGGCGCACATCCCGGACACGCTGATCGTGGAGCCGTCGGAGAACGAGAACCGGCCCGTCGTTCCGTCGCAGCTGATGCCGGTGATCCGCGGCGCGTCGGCGCCCTTCGCGCCCGTGATGCTCTCGCCCTTCTGGCCGGCACACTGGTTCCGGGTCGCGCAGTACGCGGCGACGGCGTCGGCGAGGCGGGCGTTGATGGCCTCGCGGATCATCCGGTCGACGTCGTCGCGGTACGCCGCAATCACCTGGTTCAGCGTCGGCCCGTCGCGACCCGGCCGCCCGGGCACCGGGACGATCGCCGCGGTAGGCGTGCTGGTGTCGACGGCGTCCTCCACCGCGTCCTTCGTCGCCGTCGCTTGACCGCAGAGGCCCCGCTTCGCGAGCGCCTTCGCCTCGGCGCCGCCCGCACGGCACGCCGCCTGCACCTGGTCGGCGAGCGACAGCGCGGTGCCGGCGACGGCGTCCTTGGCCTGCTGCTCCTTGACTCGGCCAGCCTCGGCGTCGTCGCGCTGCATCCGCGGCACGGTGACCGCGATCGCGACCATCGCGATCAGCACCAGCACCAGCGCGACCAGGCCACGACGCTGCCACCTCGTCTCGCGTCGCGCCTTGCGGCGTGCGCTGCGGACGATGGCCTCGACGTCCTCGTTGCTGAACTCAGGCGCCATCCGGCGCACCCCCTACGTCGCTGACCCGCTGCTGGATCATCTGCACCTGCTGGACGAGCTCCATGACGCGGGCGTTGGCTTCCGCGAGCAGGCGTGTCGTCTTCTCGAGCTCGGACTGGAGGTGCTCGACCTCGGCCGTGAGCTCCTCGATCTGTTCGGACTTCGCGGCGAGCCGCTGCTCCCAGGCCTGGTCGAGCTTCTTGTCGGCTTCCTCGCGCATCTTCGCGGCGGCGTTGAGTGTGGTGCCGCGGTCGGTGGAGCGGGTGGTCCAGATGGTGCCGACGAGCAGGAGGACGGAGGCGACGGCGCCGCCGATGATCGCGAGGGAGTCGGCGCTCACCTGTGGGCCTCCCTGTAGGTGTGGATGGCGCGGGCGATGAGCCCGACGCCGAGGAGCGCGAACGCGGTCACGCCGATCCCGGTGACCCAGTCGACGACGATGTGGAGGCGTTGGCCCTTGATGTTGCCGGTGAAGTTGTAGACCAGGACGAGGGACCAGCCGAGGGTGAGGATGGGCTGCCACCAGTGTTCGGTGTCGCGGCGTGGGCGGCCGAGGGCGAACGCGACGACCGCGAGGCCGATGAGCCCCACCAGGAAGAGCCGAGTCACAGGGAGCCTCCTGGTGGGGTCAGCGGATCGTCAGGCGGCCCCGGCGAGGTAGGCCGACAGCGTGTGGACCGCGTGGCGGTCGAGGTTGCCGCGGTTGCGGTCGTACCGGGCGGTCAGGCGCGGGTCGGCGTGCCGGGCGGCGATCTGCACGTCGCGCAGCGGGACGCCGGCGTCGAGCGCGTTGGTGATCATCGAGTGGCGCAGCTCGTGCGGCAGGACCGGGTGGGAGATGCCCGCCTGGCGTGCGGTGGACGCGACGAGGTGCCGCATGGCCTCGTTGTTCATCGGACGCCCGTCAGCCCAAGGTCGGGCGAGGAGACACCCGGTGGTGCGTCCGTCGGCGGCCTTGTCGAACGCGCGGAGCACCGGGACGGGCAGAGGGATGGTCGCGGCCTTGGAGCCCTTGCCGACGACGCGCAGGACGCGGTGGCCGCGCAGCTCGTCGGCGTAGTCGGCGATGTCGATCGAGCAGGCTTCGGTGTTGCGGAGGCCGAGGACGCCGAGCGCGACGATCGCGGCCTCGTAGACGGGGCCGCGTGCGCGGGCGGTCTGGATGAGGGCGCCCAGCTCGAGGCGGTCCAGGCCGAGGCGGCGGGTGGCGTCGCGGTCGAACTTCGGGCGGCGCAGGTGCTCGGCGGGGTTGCGGCCGATGTACTCGTCGATGACGGCGAACTTGAAGAAGCCGATGATGACGCCGAGGTAGTGGTCGACGGTCGCCGGCTGCAGGCCGCGCTCCTCGAGCGATCGGGCCCACGCTTCGAGGTGGGCGCGGTGCGCGTCGAGGGGTTCAACGCCTCGGTCGCGCAGCCAGGTGAACATCAGGCGGAGCGTGACGGTGTAGTTGCCGACGGTCTGCCCGGAGTAGCGGGCGAGGAAGCCGAGGGCGGCGAGGTCGGACGGCGGCAGCGGGGCGCGGCCATCGAGGACAGGGAAGTGGGTAGCGTGACGCATAGCGTCCTCCGGTCGGTGGTTCGATTCGGTGGGCGTCAGGACCGTCTGGGAGCTGCAACTCTCGGGCGGTCCGCCCGTTTCAGGACGTTCAGGTTAGGTCGGTGTCACGTGGTCTGCAACAGGGCGCCCGGCTTGAACTGCGGGTCCGAAGCGATCGGCATCGGGGACTTGACCGCCGGCAACTGAACGTCGCGAAGGTCCCTCGGCAGAAGTCTCGGCAGTGAGTAGGCGCGGAGGAACAGGTGCAGGCCGAACGGCGTGGGCGCAGCTAGAACACCCGCGCGGCTGCACCAGCGGCTGTGCTTCCTCATCACGTCGTCGTTGCCTGCGGCGACGTACTGGCCGATTAGCTCCTCACGACTCAGCGCAGCTGCGTGGTTCCACGGGTCTTCGACGCCCGCGGCGACGATCTCTTCCTGCGAGATGTTCACCATCGCGTCGTGAGCGCCGTGGAAGACGCGTAGGTCGTGGTTCAGCGCCCGGCCGACATACGCGCTGTAGATCAGGTGATGCAGCCGCAGATGCGATGGTCCAAGCCGGGCCGTGAGATTGGCGAGGTAGACGGTGTCGTTGTTCGCCGCGTCGCTGCGGTGAGCATCGACCAGCAGGCCGGCGATGTACTCCTGGGAGACGTCGTCCTCAATCCACGAGCCTTCTTCGATCAGCTCCTTGGCGACTCGTGGATGGATCTTGCGTTCCTGGGCGCGGTCCTCGTCAGAGAGACGCGCCGCAGACTTCTCACCGATTCCGAGTAGGTTTCTGAGCCGGTACCCGGTGAACTCCTTCAGTACCTGCCCGATCTCGACGACCGAAGGGCCGACGATGACCGCAAGCGCGGCGGTCGCGCCGCCCGGCATGATGACGTCGCCGACGGTGTCAGCGGCGGCTCCGAGCTGCTCGAGGATGTCGTCGGTGCCGCTCACGGCGTCGCCTCGAGAAGTTCGCGCGTGTCGACCATCGCGGCGTCGAGCGCGGCCTTGTGACGGTTGCGCAGGTCGTGGTGCCGCACGGCGCGCCAGGCGTGCCAGCGAACGCGGAACTCCAACGGGATGGACCGGCAGAACCGGACGATCTCATGAGTTAGCAGGCGCATGGGGAGAGTGTTCACCTCCTCGTTCGATCTCGCAGGAGAACCCCGACTTACGTGGTCGAAATCCGAGCAAGGTGCGAGTTCCGGCGCGGAGTAAGCAAGCTGCCTGCGAGACTTCGGTCATGAATTTCGCCGCCGCCCGCCGGCCCTCGATCTCGCGTGGGTACGAGCAGACGCCGCAGTCTTTGGCGCTGTACCGGATCGCCTTCGCGCTGTGGACCCTGTTCGTTCTTGGACCGACGAGGATGGGCGTCGGTCAGGTCTCGGGTGACTACGGCGATATGCCTGCGGGGTTCTACTTCCCGCCCCTCGGCCCCGGGATGCTGCTCCACGGCTGGCCTTCGACGGAGGTCATGCTGGTGATGGAGGTCGCCCTCACCGCCGGCCTCTTCTTGGTGCTGATCGGTCTGTGGACTCGCGCCGCTTCGATCGCGGTCGGACTCCTTGGACTCAGCTTGTCGTCACTGGTGTTCGCCGGGGGAAAAATCGACCACACGATCCTGTGGGTCGTCGTTCTTCCCCTGGTCATGTCCAGTACGTCGTGGGGTGACACCTGGTCGGTGGACGCTGCACGCAAGCGTCGCAATCCCAAGTCGGCGACGACTCAGATTCAGATCATTGCTGCGGCGCTGGGCGTCATGTTCGCCGCCGCTGGCGCGATCAAGGCGCTCACGGGATGGCTCGACCCGACCACCTCGTCAATCCTCGGATGGAGCTACGCGCAAGACGTGCAGGTCGGCATTGCGATCAACTCGACCCCGGGTGCGTCGTTCCTACCAGATGCGTTCTTCGCGGGCCTCGACTACGTCACGATCCTGTTCGAGGTCGGCTTCCTCTTGGCCGTGCTACGACGCCAATGGTTGATCCCGTACCTCGTGTTTGCCTGCATATTCCACCTGAGTGCCGGCGCCTCCGGCTTCCCGGGATTTGTCGACATCGGGATTGTCTACCTGCTGTTCCTGCGCCTCGACCGGACGGCAGAGCACATGGCGCCAATGCTGGACTGGCTGCAGCGGCAGCCCGGCCTCGTGCTCGGTGCAACCGGACTCATCTTCGTCGCCTACAGCTCGAGCGCGCTCGTCGTCGGGCAGCCCATAACGGTGATCGGCGTGCTGCGCCGCATGGGAGTCCCAGACTTCGCGCTCTGGCTGATCCCTCTCGCGGCCGTCGCTTGGGTGGCGCTCCGTCGTCGCGGTGAACCACGCGATTCCAACGGCAATCAGATCCCGGCGTGGATGCTGGCCGTTGGCGTAGTCGTCCTCGCGACACAACTCGCTGCGACCGTGCGGATTAGCGAGCCCTATCCTTCCCTCGCTGGTCCGCTCTTCATGGGCAATTTCGACGACGGCGACGAGATCCACGTGGCGCGGCAGAGCTTCACCGTGAACGGCGAACCGATCTCCGGCGGCGATCTGCTTGGCTTGTCACCTGCGGCTGCGGTTCAGCTCGGAAGCACGCGCTTCCCCGCACCGATCCTTGACCGGAATGGCGACGTGCTGATGAAGCCAACGAGGGCGCAGGTGCTCGCGGCCCAGTATCACCAGTTCAGTGGCGAGCACCTCGACGCCCGAAGCGAAGAGGTCTCACCGGAGGAGTACGACTGGCTGCGTGCGCGAGCCCAGGATGCCGGCTTCGCCTGCGACGAAGGGTGTGAGATCGCGGTCGCATGGGATCGAGTCGACGTTGACCGCAAGACTGGTCGCGTGCTCGCCGAGAAGCCCGTCAGGCAATGGGTGTTGACGGTCCGCTGAGGCTCATGCGTTGAGCTCGGTCGCGTCGTTGCCCCAGGACTTGGAGTCGAGGGTGATGCGGCTGTCACGGATGACTGTGTCGCCGCCAACCGGGCCGCGGGCGCTGACCCGGTTCGCCTGGACGAACATGGACGAACCAACGAACGCGCCGGCGACGGAGAACCAGATGGCGCACCCGCCGTCCGGACCGCCGTGGGCGGAATCGGTGGGGACACCGATCGGGGCGTCCACACGGACGTCGTCGAGGATGATCCCCTGGTTCGTGATCCCGCTGACCGAGGACGAGTGAGCGAACAGGGCGCCGTAGTTCGCGAGGCCACCGAACGACGGGTCGGCGATGGTCTCGACGATGCAGCGGCGGAGGATGATCCGCTCGTCCTGGTGCAGGCCGACGCCGAGGGCGGGGCCGTGCTTGGAGTAGAAGCCGCAGTTCTCGAACAGCACGTTCTGGTAGCCGCCGAAGTCCATGTGCACGGCGTAGGAGCGTCGGGCGAGAGCTGCTTCGACAGGATCGGAGAACGGGGTGTCGTGGGTGGCGATGAAGTCGATGTTGCGGATCGTGCCCACGGTGCGGATCTCAGCCGGTGGGGTGCGGTAGTCCCCGGTGTCGTCCTTAACGACGACCCTGCCCATGCCGATCATGTCGAGGTACCGGGTGCGGGTCAGCGCGGAGGAGCCGGTCTGGAACGGGAACCCGACGTGCGAGAACCGGCCGTAGGTCGCTCCGTTGGCCTTCGGGTAGATCTCGATGCGGACCTGCTGCGTCACCGTGTCCGGTGCCGCATCACACGCCGCCTGGATGGTGGTGAAGTCACCGCCGCTCTCGGCCACGACGATGGTCGGGGGCCTGGTGGTGGACGCGGGCCGAGCCACGAGCGCGTCGACCTTGATGTAGATCGACAGCGACGTGTTGGCCGTCATGCCGCTGATCGTGAGGCTGGTGGAGGTCTCGTCGGTGTTGGTCCACCAGGGGTTGACCGGCGATCCGCTTGGGTTGAGGGAGATGTTCGACGCTCCACCGGACTGCACACCCAGGTAGTACGTCTTGCTCGGGTCGTTGATGTACCAGCTGAGCGGAATCGTGTTGACGCCGACGACGAGGGCCTGGGTGACGACCGCCTTGCGGGTCAGGGTGGTGCCGTCTGACTCCCACAGCTCGACTGAGAACGGGTTGACCGCGAACCGCGCGTGCACGGTGACGGACTCGACCTTGCCCTGCGGCATCGCCCGCTGACAGATGAAGCGGCGGTCTGACGGGGCCGACGACGTGATGGTGGAGGTGTCGACCCGGTTGTCCAGTGGCGACGACGCCACGAATGAGATGACTTGGTTGATCATGCCGATGTCGCCACGCGCCTTGAGGTCGGTGCCGCTGGGCAGCGCGACCCAGGCGGATCCACCAGCGCCCGGTGCGGTGCCGCCCGAAGCGATCGCGGACGGCGCGGCGTAGACGACGCCGTTGTAGGTGACCTGGTCGCCCTGCACGTAGTTCGTGGCGTTGGAGTACGCGCCCCGGAACGCCCCGGACGGGGTGAGCGCGTTGACCTGCGCCTGCACGGCTGCGGCCGAACCTGCCGGGTCGAACGCGGTAGTCGGCTGCGTCGCCGCCGTGCCCAGTCCGAGCGACGAGCGGGCAGCTGGCTTGCTGGGCAGGTCGGCCAGGTTGCTGTCGCGAACGAGGGCGATCTCGGCGACCTCGTCAGAGACGACCTCCGCGATCTTGGCAGAAACTCCCAGCGGGTCGTCCGGGTCCGCGACGGCTGCGGCGACGGTGGGGATGACGTCGCCGAGCGACTCCGCGGCCTCCTCGGCTGCAGCCTGCGCAGCAGCCACGAGCGCCGACCACGAGTCCGGGATGGAGACGACGTCACCCGCCACGGTGCCGGCGGGGACCAGCTTGTCGAGGTCGATCGGGTCGTCGCTGTCCACGACGAACGGACCGATCGTGTAGTCCGAGCCGATCCGGCTGTTGTTCGCGGCGATGAACGACAGCGTGACCGTGTACCGGTGGGAGTACGCGCCCGGGGCCGAGACGTCGATCAGCTGGTTCGTCTTGGCGTCCTTCCAGCCCGCGCGGTCGGTACGGGGCAGGATGAACGAGACCTCGGTGCCGAGCTCGGAAACTTCCGGAGTGATGGACGACTCGAGCCGGTAGCCGGTCTCGGCCCAGATGAGGGACCGTGACGACTTCACCTTCGCCGACACCTTCAACAGCGTCGACGACTCCAGCACCATCGCTCCACCGACCGTGACGGTCTGGGTCGGGACGTAGGCGGGAAAGGCCATGGCAGGTCTCCTTCGCTCAGCTCGTGGGGATCGCGAGCCAGAGGACCTCGAGCGGTTCGTCGAGGGGTGCGGACGGGGCGATCAGGAATCCGTCGGCGGTGACCTCGGTGACGTCGACAGTCACGTCCTCGGGCTCCCACGAGACGGCGACCACCGGCTGCGTCGCGAACGGTTCGTTGAAGACGACCGGCGTCGATTCGGTAGTCCCCGCGGGCAGCGTCAGGGAGGCGTAGCTCGGCTGGTTCACGGGACCATTCCCATCACGTCGCAGTAGTAGGAGCCGGCGCTGGCGCGGTCGAAGCGCAGCGTCGCGCCAGTGGTGGACCGTGCTGTCCACCGCGGGTTCGTCAGGTCGGGATGGTTGACGCCGATGGTCACGGCCGGGATGTCCGAGAACGCGACCGGCCACGTCACGTTGACGTTCACGCCGCCGCTGCCCGAGGGGACGAGCACGCCGCGGACCGCCTGGACCTTCTGTGACCACACCGGGGTCGAGCTGATGCCCGCGATCGCGGCTTCGACAGCCTCGGCTAGGGCGCGCAGAGCGGCCGGCCCGTTGGGGGCGTCCGTCAGCTCGGGGTATGGCAGGTCGTAGGTGGGGGTGGAGCCCATCTGTCCTCCTAGGACGTTTTGAAGCAGATCGGGGGGAGGCCGTCGACGCGCAGGGCGTAGCCGATCTCGCCTTCGGACCAGGACTGGCCGGCGAGGTACTGCGCGGGCACGGGGTCGCTGCCGCCGGCGAGGGTGACGGTGAACGGCGACGTCGTCGCGCACTTGGCCTGGACGAGTCGGGTCGTCTTGCCGAGGTCGTACTTCTCGTCGAGCCGGTCCGCGACGCTCACGCCGCCTCCTCCACCGGGACGCTGGCCAGGGTGTCGAGCGTCATCGTGTTCGCGATGTAGTCGGCCCGGCCGGAGTCGAACAGGTGCGCTACACGGAATCCGGGATCGACCTCGGTGGCCGGGTGCAGGGCCGTGACCATGTCTCCCGGCTCGAGTGCGGGGTTGATGAGCCCCGTCATGGTGAGCCGCTCAGTCGAGCCGATGACCCGCGCCAGGATGGTCGTGGCCGCAGACATGGCCTGCCCGCTGGTCTTGATCGTCGGGGACGCGTAGAAGTAGGGGACGGTGCCGATCTTGTCGGGGTGACGTGGGCTGTCGGCCGGCACGGTTGCGATCTGCCGCGCCCACGTCTGCTTCTCGCCCGGGACCACGACCACCGTGTTGTAGAGCCGGTCGAGGGGGCGCTCGCGGTCGGCCGACAGGATGTTGCCGCCCGCGTCGCCGGTCTTGAACGTGTAGACCGAAGCCTTCGGGTCTGACGTGGGGACCGGACGGATGACCCAGGACCCGTCGACGTCGGGCCAAACCTCGAGTGATCCGTCGGTGGCGAGGTCCTTGATCGGCTGGGTGCGGTCGCGGTCCCAGGTGCCGAGCTCGCCGGTCATGATGCCGCCGTCGGCGAGCTGGTGGACGGTGGCGCCGGGGATCGCACCGAGGATCAGGTCGGTGATCCGTTGAGCTCGGGACGCTCCGTTGGGCGGCGAGTAGGGGGCGAGGAGGCGGCACCGTTCGACGCGCGCCCACTGGTCGGTCAGGGACAGGCTGATGTCGCCGCCGGCGAGGGACACGCCGCCGCTGGCGGCCTCGCCGTAGAAGACGGGCACCCGCTCGTACAGGCGCGGCCCGAACTTGATGCCGTGATGGATCTGGAAGATCGCCCCGGGGGTCGACACCAGGCCGTAGAGGTCCAGACCGGGCTGGGGGGACACAGCGACCGAGGCTGTGCGCCGGCGGCCAGTACCGGACTGCATCGCCACGGTGCACGCCATGGGTGAAAGCGAGACCGGGGCTTCGCCGGGCGGGGTGCAGGTGATCGTCGTGATCGTGTCGTGGCTGAGGTTGAGAGCGCGCAGGTAGCGCGAGCTGACCTGCTTCATGCGTCCGGCGGTCCAGCCAGAGTGTCGATCCACGCGTCGTAGCCGGCAGGGGGGAGGAGGCTGGCCCAGGTGGTGAAGTCCATCGCCACGTCCGCCCACGTCCAGTCCGAGCCGGGCGTCACGATCGGTTCGTCGACCGGCGTCATGGGCAGGTTCAGCTCGCGGATCGGTCGCCACTCGGCGTTGGGCATGCGGTCGACCGTCAGGTCGCCGACGGAGTACCAGCCGTCCGGCACGTCCTCCTCGGTCGATCCGGCCGGCATGCGCAGCAGGAGGGGCGTCTGGTCATCCAGCAGCGCCAGCAGGTCGGCGCGGGCATCGAGCGTCATCGACAGGATCGACAGAACCCACTCCTCGGCCGCTCGAGGTCCGGTGGTCGTGACGACGCGTCGCCGCCGCCCGATCGGCTCGTGGATGGTGCGCCGTGCCTCCGACTTCGTCTGGGCCCGGGTGGAGGCCTCCATGAACGTCGTGTCCGAGCCGATCGAGAGTGACAGGTCGGGCTGGGAGGGATGGATCAGCCACGGCTCGTCGACGTCGAGGGTGATCGTCGCCGACTCCGCGAAGGCGGTGGGGCTGACCGCGAGTGCGGGCGCGATCGCGCCGACGGAGGCGGGCAGGGGGACGTACATGTGGTGGACGGTTGCGGTCGTGAAGTGCAGGACGCCCGTTGAGTCGACGCCGCCGAGGAAGACGGGGCTGCTGGGCTCGGGTGCACTGATGCTGGTGCGCAGGATGCCGTTGCTGTCGTACCGCTTGATGCGGTCGGTGGCCGGGTCGTGGATGACGAATGAGCCCTCGGCGGTGACGGCAAGACCGGGGGCTGGCTCGAACGCGTTCCAGTCGACCTCGTTGGGTACGACGGCGAGCTGCGACTGGAGGGCGCCGGTCGTGTCGTAACGCATGAAGTAGTCGCCGGTCCACGCGGTCAGGAATCCGTTGGTGGGATCCATGGCGAGACCGAGCGCTTCGCCGTTCGGGTACCAGCTGGTGCTGCCGATGCCGGTAGTGGAGTACTTCCGGACTCGCTTGTTGTCGGCGTCGTAGACGAACAGGTTGTCGGACGAGTCGCAGACGATGAGCAGCGGTCGCCCGGTGGTGCTCCACGTCGTGCCGGCGACGCCCGCGCTGGTGTACTTGCGGACGAGCTCCGCGACGCGGTCGGTGAAGTACACGTTGCCGGCGGAGTCCGTGGTCAGGTCGGAGACGTTCGCGGGGCATGCCCACGAGTCGACGAGAGACCCGCCAGAGAAGCGGTAGAGCGTGTCGTTTTCGCCGTCGACGATCCACACGTCGTCGCTACTGTCGACGTGGATCGCGGTGGCGTTGACGAAGCTGGGAGGCTCTGTGTCGGCCGCGAACTGCCAGTCCAGGGCAACGAGGCGCACCTTGGTGGCGTCACCGATGATGTCGCGAGTCAGCGACCAGGATCCGTCAAGCGCCGCAGCGGTGACGTAGCCGTTGTCGAGGACGAGTGAGTAGGAGCCGCCACCGGTGGCCTGCAGCGGCGAGGTTCCCGTGCCCCGGAGCGACACCTTGGCCAGATCAGTCTGCAGGGAGGCGATCACGGTCACTTCGTCAGCGGACAGCAGCTCGACACGGACGAGCGTCGGGTTGGTGACGATGATGCGCTGGATCGCGCCCGACACCCCGCGGGTGATCTGGGCGTTGCGGATGAGCGATGTCGCCTCGCCTGAGCTGACTGACCAGGATCCAGTGTCGCCGGTCCAGGCAGCCAGGCTGGCCCAGGTCTCGCTCCAGTCTGGTGTCGACGCTGGAATGTAGGTGCCCTTGGCGGTGTAGGTGACCGGGAGTCCGAACGGAGCTTCGTAGTCGTCGAGCAGCGCCTCGGCGCCGCCGATGTACGGCTGGGCCCGCAGCGGCGCGCCGGCGCGCGTCACTGCGAGGTCGACGAAAGACCCGCCCGCGGGCGTGGCCATCTCGAGGCGCACCCGGGGCGGGTCGTTCGTGGGCTGCGGATCCACGGTCATCGTCACGTGAACACCGCCTGCTCCTGGTCGAAGTTGTTGGCGGCGACCTCGATGCGCGCCTGCTTGGTGGCGATGTCGCGGAGGTAGCCGATCACCTGAGATCCGTCGACGATCGGCATGTCCGGCAGTGGAGCCGCAGCTGCCACGCCGCTGGCTGACACTCCGGCGGGGAAGGACCGCGCCGCGCCCTCGTAGCTCGCCAGCCCGCCGTCGGCGAACCGTCCGGCGTTGATCGAGTCCATGAACCCGACGCCGTACTTCGCCACCGACGACGCCTTCACGACGTACTCGCCGTTCGACAGGCGAGCGGGAATGAGATCGTCCGTGGGGCCGCCCGGGCCGCTGATGTAACCGCCAGACGCCTTGGCCTTCGTGGTGCGCTCGATGACGTTGATGAACGCCGAGATCGGGGCGCCGACTCCAGGAATCGAGAGGATGGCCGCGGACAGTGCTCGGATCTTGCGTCGGGCTTCGGCGTCGTGCAGTCGAACCCACGTGTCGATGTTCTTGGGAGTCAGGCCGAGCGTGTCGAGGTAGTCCCGCATTCGCTTCCGAGAGTGCTGCGCGGCCTCGCCTGAGTCGAGGATCGCCTTGCGGCCGTCGCGCAGTTTGTCGGCGAGGTCTGCCTGCGACGCACCAGCCGCGATGTCAGCGTCGATGGACTCGCGAAGCAGCTTCACTCGATCGCGGATCGCATCCTGGTTCGCGAGCCCTTCGGCGGAGTTGTCGCTCAGTGACGTGCCGTTCTTCTTCAACTCCTCGCTGAGGGTGAGGATGCTCTCCTTCCACGCATTCGACGCGTCCTCCTGCGCGATGAGGGCATCCGTGGTGCGCTCCTGCTCAGCGATGTTGTCGATCAGGGCCTCGGTCTGATCTCGTACCGCCGCGGAAGCGTTCTCCATCGACCCGGCGAGGCCGGCCTGCTCGAACTTCAGATCCTGGGTGGCCCGCGCCGACTCGTCGACCGCCGCTTTCGCCCGTTCGTACGCCGCGGCGGCCTCTTCCAAGTCGGATGAACCGAAGGCGTCCTCGACGTCGTTCTTGAGCTTGGCGAACGCGTTCGAGGGGTTGAGCGAGTCCAGGAATGACCCCTCGCCGACCTGGTCACGGAGCTCGCGCAGCTTTCGTCCGGCTTCCTCGAGAGCGGCGTTCTGCGCTTCGATTCCGGCCGGACCGGCCGCCAAGGCCTGGTTGACGCGCTGCAGCGATTCCCAGAAGCCGTCAGTGGAAGACGCGATGTCCTTCACCAAGCCTGCACCGGCGCCGAGTGCTGCTCCCCAAGGTCCCAGGATTGAGCCCGCCATCGCGCCCATCGCGGTATTGCTGAGGCCCATCTTCTCGTCGAGGTCGGACATCACGAACGCGAGTCCGCCGACACCAGCCGCGATCTTGCCGCCGGCGGCAAGCGAGTTTCCGAGCCGGGCGGTCGTGGTGGCGAAGGCCGCGGTCTTGGGTCCGGTGCGGTCGAGCGCGGCCCCGAAGTCGAGGAAGGACCGGGTCGCGGCAGGTAGATCCTTCGCGGCCTTGGTCACACCGCCCCACGCGGTCGCGCTGAAGATCGACGCCATTGCCGACCCCTGAGCAGCGCGGGAGATGGCGATCAGTCGGCTGTAGGCCGAGGTCAGCGCTGCGAGGCCGACGATGGCGGGGCCGAGATCTGAGTCCGCGATCGTCGCGACCGTGTCAGCGATGGCCTCGATGGCAGGCAGCACGGCCTCACCGACAGGTGCCGCGGCGTCGACGAGCTCGACCAGGGCGTTGCCCATCGCGCCGAGGGTGTCCCACACCTTGGGGCCGACCCGGTCGACGTAGTCGAGGAACTCGGCGAAGCCCTCGGTCTGGTCGAGGTTGTCGGCCCACTCGGCGAAGTCCCGGGACATGTCCAGGAAGCCCTGCGAGAACTGGTCCGACAGCGGGTCGAACGCCATCCACAGGTGCGCGAAGCCCTCGGTCAGGTTGCCGAGCGCACGGCCCATGTCGATCAGGGTCGGGCGGGCTTCGGCTTCGAGGAAGTCGAAGAACTGATCCCACTCGGGCCCAGCGAGCGCCTCGCCCGCCTCAGCCGACAGGTCACCGAGAGCGCCGGCGATCTCGCCCACGATCCGCTCAACCTGCGGAGCGCGCTCCATCACGGCCTCGATGCCGTCGGACAGGCCAGGGAACAGCTCGGCTTGGGCGGTGTCCTGCAGGCCTTGCAACTGAGGGCGGAGCCGCTGCAGCACGTCGACGAAATCGCGGCCGGCTGGGCCGAGCTTGGACAACGTCTCCTGCATCTTCTCGTAGTTCGCGATCGACGGCTCGACCGCGTACTCGTTGGTGGCCTTGAGGGCGTCGCCGACGCCGTTGAACGCCAAGATCGCGGTGCCGGCAGCGGCGGTCGCGAACGCGAGCTGGTTCGTCATCCCGGACAGCGCAGGGATGGCCGCCGCCCCGAGCGGCACCAGGGCAGGGCCGAGCGCGAGGCCGGTCTGGACTAGGGTCGCCATCCTGTCGTTGCCGGTGTCGAGCTCGCGCGCGAAGGCTTTCGCCGAAGCCGACGCCGAGAGCATGGCGCGGTTGAAGTCGCTGATGTCGCCGCGGAGGCGGACTGTCACTGACCGGTCGACCATCAGTCCTCCTCGGCGTCGATTGGGTGGGCGAGGAAGATGCGTCCGTCAGCGGGGGCGGCGTGGCCGGGGACGGGTTCCTTCTTCTCGTGCTTCTTGGTGAAGTCGCGTCGGACGACGTCGATGGCACCGCAGGTGATGCACCGGTACTGGACGACTTCGGCCTTGCGGTCGCCGTGCTCTTCCCAGGTGACGTGGCGGGTGGCGGTCGGGATCGGGACGAGGGTGTCGTAGTTGCGACAGGACGGACACCGCATCGCTTCCCACGCAGCGAGACCGAGCGCGCTGGCCCGGCCATCGTCGTCCCACTCCGACTCGCGTCGGACGACCGTCTTGCCGGTGTAGACGTCGTTCGCGTCGTAGTGCTCGTGGACCTCAGCGGGCACGAAGCCCTCGAAGATCGCCGGGCTCACTCCGAAGCGCTGCGCCGCCTGGACTCGGCGCCGTTCGCCTGCGTGATCACGTAGGCGAGCGACTCTTTTGGGAGATCGACCTCCGAGTTGTTCATGTCCCACGCGGCCTTCTCGAGCTTCGCGTAGTGGAAGCGCGACATCTCCTCGCCGCCGAGCTCGTCGAGGATCTTGCCGCCGACCTCGAGAAGCTTGTCGAGATCACGCGGGTCGATGCCGCCATCGGGGTCTGAGGCGAGAGAGGCCGTGACCAGGTCGGCCAGGAAGCCGGCGCGGTTGAATCCGGACAGTTGGTCGCGCTGGTTTCCCGGCCGCGGCGGATGCTTCTCCTCGAGTTCTGTCCAGGTCCGGAACGACACTGCCCACACCGTCACCTCGACAGCGCTCTCACGGGCCTCCTCGGCGAGCTCGTCGTACCGCTTCGCCAGCGCGAACGCCTCGGACTTGCTGCTCATGCGCTTGGGCTGCACCGACTCGGCGCGCTGCGCCTTCATGACCTGGTTGTACAGCTCGTCCAGCTCCGCCTCGTAGTTGCCGAGGTAGAGAGAAACGACGGTGCGTCGACGGCTGATGGTGGGCATGGCTCGGTGCTCCTTGGCTCGGGGTGGCTCGGATGGTGCTGAAGGAAGCGGGGCGACGGTCCGAGCCGACCGCCGCCCCGCGCTCGTGGGGATGTCAGGCGACGACGGCGACGTCGGGCACGCGGGGGCCCTTGACGCCGAGCGTCTGCGTGACGGTGAGCGGTGCGAACTCGTCGGCGCCGCGGGAATCCTTGTCCTGGACGCCGCACTCGACGGGGAACACGTCGGCCTTGTCGGTGGCCGTGACCACTTCCTCGGGCTCGATGCCGAAGAACATCAGCAGGTCACCGGTGACGCCCTCCGCGAGCTCGACGTAGACCACGTTCGCCGGGTCGGAGTCGGTTCCCTGCGGCAGGTAGGTGTAGACGAGGGGCGCGATCGTCCACGAGACGCGGCCGAGGACACCGAACGACTGCTTGGAGCAGAACCGGCGCTGCTCGCCGGTGTTCTGGGTGGCGGTGGGGCCATCCCAGTCGGGCATCAGGAAGCAGGAGATGTCGACGCCAGCGGCGACCTCGGCGACGGTGGGCGCGTTCCGGTCGGCCAGGCCGCCCGGGACGAACACTGCCTTGACGTTGCCCTCGGCAGGCACCGAATCGGGGATGGAGACGGTCATGGGGTGCCCTCCTCAGGCGTCGTTGCGGCCGTCGGCCGCCTGGTAGTGCGCCACGACGAGCGGGAGCTTGTCGGGCTTGTTCTTGGCGTCGGCGTAGCCGTCGATCGCCGGGTCCTGGGAGTCGGCGTAGGCGTCGAGCTGGGCGACGGTCCACGTCTCGGTGGGCTCGCCGTCGGGGATCGTGACGGCGACAGGGTCGGTGCCGACGGTGACCTTGGTCTTCGCGGGCAGAGGGCGGCCGTAGCTGTCGACGGCGGGCTTGTCGACGATGTCGACGGCCTTGAGGTTGGGCCTCGTGGTGCTGTACTCGTGGCCGTTGTCCTTGCGCTTGACGCGGACGAACTTGGCGGACATGTCGTCTCCTGGTGGGTAGGGTGCGGGGATGGATCGACGGATGGGCGCCGCGATCGCGGGCCTGGCATTGGTGGCGCTTGGGGCGTGCGGTGGGGCCGGCGACGACGCGAAGGCCGAGCCGGGCCCGAGCCCCGAGAAGATCGAGCTCGCCGACGCATGCGTCGAGGCGAACCAGGCGGCCGAGGAGGCGTTGGTGAGCATCGAGGGCCTGGCCCTCCCGGATTCGCTCGATGCCTTCGCAGGCTCGCTCGACGAGATTTCGAAGCGCGCGGATTCGGAAGGGCATGCCGCACTGAGCGAACTGGCTTCGCAGGCCCGCGAGGCCAGCGACGGGCTTTCGAACAAGATCGGACTGGACCGGACAGACGCTGGCATCGCGATGCTGGACGCCTACAACGCACTGCAGCACACCTGCGCCGAGGTGGGCGCCGAACTGATCATCCCCAGGGGCTAGATCGCGAGCCCGTAGATCAGCGGGACGTAGAACCGCGCTGGCGCGACGTCGTCGTCACGCCGCGACGGTCCCGGATCGTTGAGGAGCCGCAGCTTGCCGATCCGGAGTGCGTCGTGTGGCTCCGGGAGCACCGGACGCCAACCCTCGAGCTGCGCCGTCACAGCGTCGACGACCGGGTCGATCGCCTCGTTGTCGCCAGCCACGCACGTCACCTGCACGGTCCACGAGAGGCGCGCTCGATCGCCGCAGAAGCGCGAGTCGACCGGGACGCCGGGCGACGGGTAGATCACCGCGTACGGCAGCACCCGCAGATCGTCAGCGCTGATCGTCGGCGGGTTCGGTGCCACCTCGCGCAGGTAGACCGTCAGGTTCGCGATCGCGTCCACCCTGTCGCGCACCGCGGCGGTGAGCAGCCGTCGAGGAACAGAGCTCATCGCAGCGAGTCCTCACCCGCGTCGCCCAGCGCACGCTGCAAGGCGGGAGCGTGGCGGTCGAACGCCGGACCCAGGTACGGCTGCGGCGCCATCCTCGACGTGCCCTCCTCGACGTAACCGCCGTAGTGCGCCGTCGGACCGATCACCGCGTCGAGCGCCGCACGGTCGACGTCGGACGAGATCGAGTTCATGAGGTTGCCGGTGTCGACCGAGACGAGCACCTTGGCCGTCGCCTCGATGTCGTACGCCGTCTTGGCCACCGCGGCGCCAGCCCGCGGCTGCACGTCAGCGGGTACGCGGGCGAGATCGAACGACAGCTCGCGCACCTCTCGGGTCTCGAACTCGAAGCCGCTCACGCCGGCTCCTCGATGCAGTACAGGTCGCGCTCCCACCGCTCGGATCCGATGAGTGCCCGATCGACGACGAGCGTCGCCGCGGTGAGCCGGTCGTCGTTGATCGAGGTGAAGCGGACGACGTGGCCGCGGCCGATCGTGGCGTCGGAGTCAAGGTCGATGACGACGAGGTACGCGGCCTCGACGTGGGACTCCTCGCCGAAGATCCGAGCCCGGGCGGAGTCGCTGAGCGCCTGGACGCGCGCGGGCCCCTGGTAGGCGGCTGCGGCCTCGGCCGGGTCGTACGTGAGATCGTCCTTGATCTTCCCGGCTGCGCCACCAGCGGGCGCTGTGATCACGCATTCGGCGGTGAGAGTCTTCGCGACGACCGGAGCGTGGGACCGCGACCAGTCAGCCGGGATGACGCGGGTGCCGGGGCGGCCCTGTGCGCGGATGGGGCGGGGCATCAGCTCACGCCCAGTCGGTCTGGTACGGAGCGAGCTCGGCGCGCCCGTCGGCCTCGATGATCTCGAAGAAGCCCTCGTCCTCGAGGCTCGCCTCATGCTGGTCGCGCAGCTTCTGCGCCCGAGCACGGAGCGAGTCCGCGACCTTCGCGCCATCGGTCTGCAGGTCCTGGGTGCGCAGCACCTTCGACGCGAGCAGCTCGTTGTCGGCATTCGTGTCGATCGCCTGCGCCGCGGCGAGCTTCACGACGCCGCCCTCAAGCCCGAGGAAGACCTCGATCTCCTCGTCCTGGAACACCGACGTGGTCTCGTCGACGTCGTTCAGCAGCAGCCGCACGGCCGAGATGTCGGGCGCGTTGGCGTGGTCGTAGGTGAACGTCACGACAGGGCCCTCCTCTGGTGGTGGTTGGTGGGGCGCAGGAGAGCCGTGGCGGCGGCCGAAAGGGAGGCGCCGAGCTGCGCCTGGCGTTACCCGCCACGGAACCGCCTGTCAGACCTTCACGCGCGTGATGAACGCATCTGGCTCGCGCCGCTGGAACGGCTTTCGCGTGTTGACGCCCCAACCACCAGGCCGCCCGGAACTCGCGTGGGTCCCGGACGGCCCAGAAGCCGTGCCGTCAGCGCCCGTCGACCTTGGAGGTCTTCGGCCGGCCGCCGGTGGGCTTCTTCGCAGGAGCGGGCTTCTGCGCGGGAGCCTCCGGCGTGGACCCCTGCTGCAGCAGCGTCTTGACGTCCCTGAGGTCGTCGGCGATCTGCTGCAGCAGGAGCTCGCTGGTGGTGACGGGGTTCGGCATCAGGAGCCGGCGCCCGTCGAGACCGCGGTGGCGATCATGTCGGTGCCGGCGGTGCCGAGCACGTGACGGACGCGGTACTGGATGTCGTCGATGTCGAACGACCCCTCCTCGGGGGCGATCGAGCCACCGCCGACACGGCTGCCCGTGTCCGCCTTGACCCGGAGGTCCGGCGTCTCGTGGCCGCGCAGCTTGCCCAGGAACAGGGCCTTGCGCGCGGACGCGGGGTCCGGCACGAGGTACCAGGTCGTGGGGGCCGTCGACGCGCCGTCGAGGACGTCGAGCCAGGGCTCGACCACCAGCTGCACCCGTCCGGAGACGTAGTTGTTGCTGATGACCGTCTGGTTGCCGCTGGTCTGGCGGATCTCGAGGGCCTCGAGGATCTTCCGCGCGGTGAACTCGAGCGCCGCGGGGACGACGAGCTTGTAGGCGCGGACGACGATCGGTCGGCCCTGCGGGTCGCGGCGCTGCTGGATGGCGTTGAGCGCGGCCTCGAGCGAGTCGATGGACAGCGCCGGGTTGCCGGCCAGCAGGTTGGACGAGCCGCCCGACCAGGTGTCCGTGTCGGCGTCGTAGGTGCGACCCCACGCCGTCGAGTTGAACAGGGCACCGTTGGGGCCGTTGCCGTCGGTCAGCAGCGATGCCGCGGCGCGGGCCTCGGTGTCGCGGGCGGCGACGGCGAGGTTCTCCGGCAGGTTGCGGAGCTCGTCGAGGTCGTCGTTGACCATCGACTCCCACGAGATCGCGAACCGGCCACCGAACTTCGACACCTTGAGGCGGTAGAGCGCCTTCGAGATGTCGCGTGCCGGGTACTCGGTCAGCTCGGGGACCGGGTCGAGCCCGGCCTTGCCGCCGAGCAGGTCGACCAGGTTCTTCGGCTTGAAGTCCCGGACCGTGGTGGGGGAGACGTACTGGCTCCACACCGCGGGGATGTCCTCGTAGCGGTCGATGACCTCGCGGTCGAGGACCTGGAAGACGGCCTGCTGGAAGTCGCCGGCGACGAGGGCCTCCTGGAAGGCCACCATGCCTCGGCGGGATCCGGCGAACGCGGCGCCGAGGATCTCCTGGGCTTCGGCGATGGCGGACTCGGACAGTCGGACTCGGGGTCCGAACGCGGACTCGGTCGCGACGGCCTCGGCCGCGGCGCCGGTCAGGGTCTGGATGGTCATGTTCGTGGTCCTCCTCAGACCCGGGCGATCTTGACGGTGATGGTCGCGGCGCCGGACGGCTTGGCCTCGAGGGCGTAGCCGAACAGGGTGTTGCCGGACGCGGTGGGCGACAGGGCGTTGCCCGACGTGATGTAGACCGGCGCGCCGATGGCGAGCGTGCCGCCGGAGCCGACGGGCAGCTTGTGGGCGCCCTTCGTCCAGACGGTGGCGTAGTTGTCGGGGTTGCCCCCGGCGCCCTCGGCGGTCTCGGTGACGCCGACGATGGCGCCGACGAGGACGGGAGCGCCGGCCTTGGTGCCGTCGGGGACGGGCAGGGACAGGTGGTCCGCGTCGCGGAACACTTCGTTGCGAGCCATGGTCAGGCCTCCTTGGTGGTCTTGCGGCCGAAGATGCCGGCGCGCTGCTGGTCGTTGGCCTCGCGGAGCTCGGCCTCCTTGGTGTCCTTCACGGACGCGGGCTGGCCGAAGCCGCGGACCGTGCCGGCACCGTCGGACTCCTGGGCCACGGCAGCGGCCTCGGTGACGGCGGTGCGGAACGCCGCCTCGTCGAAGGCGCCAGTCGACTCGTCGACGTGCTGGGCCGCGCGGGCGGTGAGGCCCTCGACCTGCAGGTCGTCGAAGTCGGCGTCGGCCTCGGCGATGATGGTCGCGATCCGCGCCTCGCGGGTCTCGCGTCGGGCGGTCTCGAGCTCGGTGCGGGCGGTGTCGCGCTCGGCGATCGCCTCGTCACGCTCGGACTCCAGCGCGGTGACCCGGCCGGCGTCCGTCTCGAGCTGGCGCAGACGCGCCTCCTCGATCTCGGGCATGGTGTCCTCCTCGGACTGGTTGAGCCCGGCCGGGATGACCGGGTCGTTCTCAGCCGCCGCGAGGAACGCGGTCGGCTCCTCCCACAGGTCGCGGGAGTAGAGCTGGGGCTGCTCGTCTTCGAGCTGCGACGCGAACGTCGTCAGGGCCTGCCCGACGGCCGAGGAGAGGCTGATTCGCTCCTCGCGGGTGAGGCGGCCGTCACCGAACATGTCGTCGGCGATGCGAGTCAGCTCCAGGTGGAGGCGGGACTCGATCCAGTGGCCGACGTTGCGGGCCTCCTCGAGCCGGGCGATCGCGGCCTCCCGGGTGAGGGTGTCGCCGAGGGCGGCCTCGAGGACCTCGGCGATCCGGCCGCCCCGTCCGGCGTGGGTGACGAAGTCGACCGACGTCGCCTCGACGAGCCGGTCGATGATCTGGCCGCGGCGGCCGTCCGCCTCGCCCTGCGACACCTCGGCGGAGGCGCGGATCGACACGCCGATCGACTCACGCATCTCGGCCAACGCGGGGGCGTAGGACGAGAACACCCGGGCCCGGGCGGTCAGCGCCGTCCCGTTCCAGCTGGCGTCCTCGGTCAGGACGGCGGCGAGGTTCATGAGCGACCCCTCGGGGCGCTCCATGTTCTCGACAGCGGTCTGGTGGTCGATGTACATGTGGGTGCCGGCGGGGAACACACCGTCGGTGGCGGCCTGCTCGAGGACGTCGGCGGAGTAGAACCCGGACGACCCCCAGCCGGGGGTGATCAGGTCGATTCGGAAGACGCCCGGGCGCTCGGCGACGGCGCGAGCGTTGAACGTCTCCAGCGCCTCGGTCACGTTGATCGTGGGCATGGCCCTCGACCTCCTGTCAGGGGTAGATTCGACGGATGGGCCAGGACGACGACAACGTCGGCGTGGGGCCGGAGGAGTGTCCGGGCCACGACTTCACGTTCGAGCGGATGGTCCTGGTCAGGGAGCCCGGGCGGATGATCCCGGGACTCGGCATCGAGCACGTGTGCCGCTGGTGTGGGACGCCGGCGTACGAGCCGTCCCAGCTCGAGCGGTAGATCAGGCGGGCGCTGGCGACGGGACCCAGGAGTCGCGCCACCCGTCTGCGGTCCGCTTCGACGCCCACTGGTCCATCGGGTAGCGGCCCTCGTTCCAGGCCGTCCAGCCACGCTGGCCGAGGACGTCGACCTGCTCGGTCTTCGACAGGCCGTCGAAGTAGTCGACGGCCGACGGCATCAGCGAATCGGGCTCGTCGATGTCGAACCCGAGGTCGCGCCAGGACTTCGTCTTCGCGACGCGCGCACACCGGCACGACGGGTGGCCCTCGGGCCCGGATTGGTCGAGGGGGAACTCGCGGCCGTGCATCGACAGGCACGCCCGGCACACGTTCCCGACGAGTGCGCAGGTCCACGTCCACCCGGTCAGCAGGTCGGCGTTCGCGTCGTCGGCGAGCTGCGCGGCACGGCGGTGCGCGTCGAGCATCTCGGTGCGTGCGATCACGGTGGCGCGATGCAGTCCGCCGTTGAAAGTGACCTCGGTGTTGCGGACCATCCTGGCGGCGACGGCACGCGGGTTGTCGCCGACCGCGATCCCTCGCACCAGTTCGCGGCGCATGGTCGCGGCGGCCTCGTCGGCGAGCGGGTAGGTGAGCTTCGTGATCTGCTCAGCGGTCCGGTCGACGATCGCGGCCAGCTGGCGCGGGTCGGTTCGCGACCATGCGGCGACTTCCTGACGAGCTGCCGCCGGCAGCTGGGACGCGATGATCCGCTCCTGCAGGGAACCGGCGTGGTCGACGATGTCGGCGAGCTGGTCGATGATGTCGGACGCGGTGCCGTCGATCAGCCCGTCGAGGGTCTGGTGGATCTGCTCGAGCGCGGCCTGCAGCCGGGCGGACCGGATGACGTCAGCGCGTCGAAGGCGACCGTCAGCGGCCTGCAGCACCAGTTCGTTGACGGCGAGCTCCAGGTCAGGTCCGATGGTGTCCCAGGCTCGGACCCAGGCGGCGGTAGCGGCACGCTCGTGGCCGTCGACGATCGTGGCGAGGTAGGACTCGATCTGCGCGGCCAGGCTGCTGGTCGCGTTCGTCCACGCCACGCGTCAGTCCTCGGCGGGTGGCGCGGCGGTCTGATGCGCACGGAACGCGTCCGCGGCAGCCTGCCCGGCACGGTCAGCCTGTGCGCCGGGGTCGGGGCCTACCCAGTTGCCGTCCTGGTCGACGAGGTCGTCCATGACCGAGTCGACGTCCTTCACGCCGAGCGCCATCAGGAACAGACGCGCGATGACGGCCGGCGGGACGGTGTTGGAGTCGTCAGCCGCGGTGATCGCCTTGGCGAGCACGTCGAGGGCGACCTTCTCCAGCGACGGCCAGTCGATGTTGACGGTGCGGTCAGCGTCACCGGCGAGGGTGATGACCTCGCGGCCGTACTCGTCGATCCGGACAGCGCCGGTCAGCGGACCGCGGGGCGCCTTCACCGCCTGGTCGACGACGTAGTCGAACAGCTGGCGGTCGGCGGCCTCGTGAAGTCGGCGCCGCAGCTGCATCTCGTGCTTCATCGGCTCGTCGAGGGTCTCGGCCACCGCGCGAGCACCGGTCTGGCCCGGGTCTGACAGCAGCATGGTGACGGGGATGCCGATGGCGGCCGCGACCATGCCGGCGAGCGGGCGGCCGGACTCGGCGTCGATCGTGGCGCCGGTCTTCGGGATCGCCTCGAGCGTCGATCCAGCGGTGACGGCGGTCGCTCCGGCCTGCGATTCGTTCGGCTGCCCCGCGGCGGCGCGGCGCGCCTCGGTGGCCGCGCGGGCCGCC
>JALRKU010000278.1 GCA_023254755.1 Aeromicrobium sp.
GCGTCCGCACAACCTGCCGTTCGTGCTCCTCGGCGCGGGTCTGCTGTGGTTCGGCTGGTTCGGCTTCAACGCCGGCTCCGCGGTCGGCGCGAACGGCCTCGCGGGCCTCGCGTTCGTCAACACCGCCGCCGCCACCGCCGCGGCGATCGTCGGCTGGCTCGCGTACGAGTTCGTCAAGGAGAAGAAGGGCACCAGCCTCGGTGCGGCGTCCGGCGCCGTCGCGGGTCTGGTCGCGATCACCCCGGCCGCCGGTGCGCTCTCGCCCTTCGGCTCGCTGATCCTGGGCCTCGTGGCCGGTGTGCTCTGCGCCTGGGCCGTCAGCCTGAAGTGGAAGCTCGGCATCGACGACTCGCTCGACGTGGTCGGCGTGCACCTGGTCGGCGGCCTGGTCGGCACGCTCCTGATCGGTCTGCTCGCCACGACCAACCCGGGCGGCGTCTCGGTCGACGGCCTGTTCTACGGCGGCGACGCCGAGCTGCTCGGCAAGCAGGCCGTGGCGGCCGTGGCGGTGCTCGCGTACTCCTTCGTGCTCACCTACGTGATCGGTAAGTTGATCGACGTGACGATCGGCTTCCGTCTCGACGAGGAGGACGAGGCCACGGGCATCGACCAGGTCGAGCACCTGGAGTCCGCGTACGACTACGCCGGCGGCGCCGGAAGTGCACCCTTCAAGACGGGAGTCTGAGATGAAGCTCGTGACCGCAGTGATCAAGCCCCACAAGTGGGAAGAGGTCCGTGAGGCCCTCGCCGCGGCGGGTGTCGCCGGCATGACCGTCACCGAGGCCAGCGGCTACGGCCAGCAGAAGGGACACACCGAGGTCTACCGCGGGGCCGAGTACGACGTGTCGCTCGTGCCGAAGATCCGTCTCGAGGTCGTCGTCGACGACGCCGACGTCGAGACCGTGGTCAGCACGATCACCTCGGCGGCCCAGACGGGCAAGATCGGCGACGGCAAGGTGTGGGTCATCCCGGTCGACTCGGTCGTGCGGGTCCGCACCGGCGAGACCGACGAGGCCGCTCTGTAGCACCACCACCGCTCGAGACGGGGCCGTCCACCTCCGCGGTGGGCGGCCCCGTCTGGTTCGATGGCTCCGATGACCACGGACCTGGGTGCTGCTCGCCTGCTGCGTGCCCGCGAGGCGGACGACCGTCTGCGGGGCCTGCTGGCCGATGCGGTCCACGCGACCGGCGCGCCGGACCACGGCATCGCGCTCGTGGCGATCGGCGGGTACGGCCGGTCCGAGCTCAGCCTGTCGAGCGACCTCGACGTGGTGCTCCTCCACGACCCCGGACTCGACGCCGAGCTCGTCCGCCAGGTCGCCGAGGCCGTCTGGTACCCGCTGTGGGACGCCGGGGTGGCCCTGGACCACTCGGTGCGCGACACGATCGGCATGCGCGACACGGCGGCAGCCGACGACCGTGCGGCGATGGGCATGCTCGACGCACGCCCCGTGGCGGGTGACGCCGCGCTCGTCCTGACCCTGCGGTCCGAGGTGCTGGCCGACTGGCGCCGCGACGCGCGCCGTCGCCTCGCGGAGGTCCGGTCCACCCGCGCGACGCGCGTCGAGCGTGCCGGGTCGCTGGCCCACGCGGCCGTGCCGGACCTGAAGGACTCCGCCGGCGGTCTGCGCGACGGCGTGGTGCTGCGGGCGCTCGTCGCGACCTGGCTGATCGACGTGCCGCACTCGGAGGCCGAGCGGCTCCGGCACGGCATCCTCGACGTCCGCGACGCGCTGCACCAGGTGACGGGTCGGCGGTCCGAGAGGCTCGACACCGAGCTGGTGCCCGAGGTGGCGGCGGTCCTCGACATGGAGCCGGCCGAGCTCGACCTGCACGTCCGAGGCCTCGGACGTCGCGTCGAGCACCTGTCCACGCTGGCCTGGCGACGCGTCGACGAGGCCCTCGCCCCCGACCACCGGCGTCGCATCACCGCCACGGGTCCCCAGGTCGTGGCGCTCGCCGACGGGGTCGGCCGTCTCGACGGCGAGGTCATCATCACCCGCGACGCCGATCCGGGCACCGATCCCGAGCTGGCGCTGCGGGCCGCTGCGGCCGCGGCGCGCGAGCGGCTGCAGCTGAACGAGGACACCCTGTGGGGCGGCGGTCCCTATGACCCGTCGTCTCCCGAGGCCCTGGCGGCCCTGCCCGAGGTGCGCCGCCTGATATTCGCGGGCGAGTATCTGG
>JALRKU010000014.1 GCA_023254755.1 Aeromicrobium sp.
ATTGCATATGACTGCATTTATGAGTGCTTGTATGGATCGGGAGATCGCAACCCGATCCACCTCTACCCCATCACCGCGAAGGCGTTCGGCTTCCCGACCAACATCGCGCACGGCATGTGGACCAAGGCACGCTGCCTCGCCGCGCTGCAGAACAAGCTGCCCGACGCGTTCACGGTCGACGTCGAGTTCAAGAAGCCGATCCTGCTGCCGACGACCGTGGTCTTCGGCTCCGAGGGCACCGGTGCGGCGACGACCTTCGGCGTGGTGGGCGCCAAGAAGCCGACGACCCACCTGGTGGGCCGCGTCAGCGCCCTCTGAACCGGACGGACCCCGGTCCGTTGCTCGTGGCACCTGGTGACTCGCGAGTAACGTGACCGGGCTCACGTCGTTGGACCTCGGGGACGCCGCACCAGCGCGTCCCGGAGGGAGCCACGACATGCTGCGTCGCACGATCACCGTCCTGGCCGTCACGGCCGCGTCCCTGCTCGTCACCGCCCCGCCGGCGCCCGCGGCCTCGAAGCCCTGGGCGCCTCGCGCGGAGCAGTACCCCGGCACCGTCCTGGAGCGTGACCTGCGGATCCCGATGTCCGACGGCACGGTGCTGCGCGGCGACCTGCTGCGACCCGCCGACGCGACCGGCAAGGCCGTCACGAAGCGGCTGCCCGTCGTCGTCACGATCACGGCCTACAACAAGAGCCTGCAGAGCTCGGCCGGCGGGCTCGCTGGCGGCGATCCGTCGTACCTGGTCAAGCGGGGCTACCTGCAGCTGACGGTCGACGCACGCGGCACCGGCAGCTCCGGCGGGACGTGGTGCGCGTTCTGCCGCCGCGAGACCAAGGACTTCGGCGAGGTCATGCAGTGGGCGCACGAGCAGCCCTGGACCGACGGTCGCACCGCGATGAGCGGTCCCTCGTACATGGGCATCTCCCAGCTCTTCGCCGCGGCGGCCAAGCCCGACGGACTGAAGGCGATCTTCCCCCAGGTCCCGGCCGCCGACGTCTACCGCGACGTCGTCGCGTCGGGCGGCGCGCTCGACGTCGGGTTCATCCCGCTCTGGATCGGACTGGTCAACGGAACCGCTCTCATCCCTCCCCAGCTCACCGCGACCGACCCCGTCACGGGAATCGGCACGCTCGTCGAGCACCTCGTCGGGAACGGCCTGTTCAGCGTCAACCTGCTGGTCAGCGCGCTCGGCGGCGGTGAGCCGGCCTACGACGGCGACTTCTACGCACAGAGGTCCCCGATCACCGTCGCATCGAAGATCACGGTGCCGACGTTCCTGGTCGGCGGCGAGTACGACCTGTTCCAGCGCGGCACACCCCTGGTCTACGAGAACCTGCAGAAGCGCAAGGTCCCGGTCAAGATGATCATCGGACCCTGGGACCACCTCCAGGCCTCCGGCGGCACGGGCCTGGAGAAGGCCGGCTACGGCAGCCTGGCGCAGCTGCAGCTGCGATGGTTCGACCACTACGTCAAGCAGCTGCCCGGACAGCGGATCGGCGACATCGCCGGGCTGAGCTACTACGAGCAGGGCAGCGGACGCTGGGCCCGCGGCACCGCCTGGATGCCGTCGACGCTGGAGGCCCGCACGTACCGGCTCAGCGGCACCGCCACCACGGGCGGGACGGCGGGAACGCTCACGACGGGCGCGCCCCTGCCGGGGACCACCAAGGTGCCGCCCGTGCCGGTCCAGGGCCTGTGCACCCGCTCCACGAACCAGTGGACCGCAGGGATCGTCGGCCTGGCGCTCCCCGACCTGCCGTGCTTCACCAACAACGCCTTCAACGACCGGCTGGGGCCGGTCTTCCAGACCGCACCCGTCAGCCGCGACGTCGTGATCCACGGACCGCTCAACGCGCGCCTCTACACCTCGACGCCCGCCCGCAACGGCATGTACTCGGTCACCGTCTCCGACGTCGCGCCCGACGGCACGGTCTCCCGCCTCACCGGCGGCTGGCAGGTCGTGTCGCAGCGAGCGCTGGACACGAGCCGGTCGCGCTACGTCGGATCGACGCTGGTGCAGCCGTACCACCCGTTCACACGGGCGGCCCGTTCACCGTTGGCGTCAGGGGCGATCGAGCCCGTTGACGTCGAGGTCTTCCCGACGCGCGCGCGGATCGCGAAGGGCCATCGGCTGCGCGTCTCGGTGCAGGCGTTCGACGTGCCGCACCTGCTGCCGACCCTGACGGACCTGCCCGGGACGCTCGTGCCCCTGCGGCTGCACACCGGCCCGGCGTACCCGTCGTCGCTGTCGTTCGGGACGCCGTGACGGATCAGTCGCGACGGCCGACCGGCCGGATGAGGCCCTCCTGGGCCACGGTCGCCACCAGCGTGCCGTCGGCGGAGAAGACGCGCGCCGTGCTGAGGCCCCGAGCACCCGACGCCGACGGCGACGCCTGGTCGTAGAGCAGCCACTGATCGGCCTGGATCGGCCGGTGGAACCAGATCACGTGGTCCAGCGACGCCGGCTGCACCTCGGGCGACCCGATGTGGATGCCGTGCGGGACCAGGCTGGCGCCCAGCAGGCTGAGGTCGCTGATGTAGGTGAACGCCGCGTTGTGGATCGTGCGCTCCGGCGGCAGCGTGCCGTCGCCGCGGAACCAGAGCCGCTGGACCGCCGGCTCGAGCTCGCGCTGCGGATCGTCGGCGGGCCGGTTGTCGCCGACGTAGCGCAGGTCGAACGACGACCACTCCCGCTTCCAGCGCTCCAGGGCCTCGTCGCCCCTCGTCGCGATCACGTCGGTGAGCCGGATCGACTCGTCAGGGCCCGGCACGTCGGGCATCTTGTCCTGGTGGTCCCACCCGGGCTCGTCGACCTGGAACGACGCCGTCATGTAGAAGATGATCTGCCCGTGCTGACGCGCTGCGACGCGGCGCGTGGTGAACGAGCGCCCGTCGCGGACGTTCTCGACGTCGTACACGATCGGGATGCTGGGATCGCCGCCCAGGATGAAGTACACGTGCATCGAGTGGACGTGGCGGTCCGACGGCACCGTGGTCTGCGCCGCCATCAGCGCCTGCGCCGCGACCTGACCGCCGAACACTCGCACGACGGAGGAGTTCTCGGGCTGACGGCCACGGAACAGGTTCTCCTCGAGCTTCTCCAGGTCGAGCAGGACCACGACGTCGTCGAGCGATGCAGGCACGCTCGAACCCTACCGAGAACCGGGCGCCGGCACGGCATCCGACCGTCCCAGCCCGCGTCCCGGGTGAGATTCGGACGCCGCCGCGACGACGAGATGGCGGTCGGTCCGCGACGTGGCGGGCTCGGGCGGCGCTGGTGGCTGAGGAGGGCGCCCCCCCACGGCCGCTCGTTCCTCGCGGCCTACCGGTCGCTCGCTGCACTCGCGCCTGGCGACCGAGGGTCTGCTTCAGCCCTGATCGTTCCTGCGCTGGCGCGCAAGGCTAGCCCTGATCGTTCTTGCGCTGACGCGCAAGGAACTGCTCGAACTGGTCGGCGAGCTCGTCGCCGCTCGGCAGCTCCTCGTCGTGGGCGAGCAGGGACTGCGCCGCACCCCGGGCGAAGGCGTCGTACTGCTCCTCGAGGCCGTGCAGCACGTCGTCACCGCCCTGCTCGGAGATCTGCTGCTCGATCTCGGCGCGCGTCGTCTCCTGGCGCGCCTGGAGCGCCGACGTGTCGATCCGCAGGCCGGTGCGGTCCGCGACCGCGTCGAGCAGCGCCAGCGCCGCGTCGGGGTACTCGATCTGGGCCAGGTAGTGCGGCACGTGCACCACGTAGCCCGCCGCGTCGTAGCCGTGCTCGCCGAGACGGTGCTCGAGCATCGACTGCGCCGACGACGGGACGGTGACCTCGGCCTGCCAGAGGTTCTGGCGGTCGACGAGCTCGGGCCGGGTGCCGTGAGCCGTGACCATCGGGGGCCGCGTGTGCGGGACGCCCATCGGCACCGCACCCAGGCCGAGCACCAGTCCGATGCCCAGACGGTCGACCGCGTCCTTGGTCTCGGCGAAGAACCGCTCCCAGCGGAAGTCGGGCTCGGGCCCTGCCAGCAGGTAGAACTCGGTGCCGTCGGCGTCGGTCTCGCGACGGATCTCCAGCCGTGGCGTGTCGTAGTCGCGGTAGTGGTCGGCGTCGAACGCGATCGTGGGACGACGCGCCCGGTAGTCGAACATCGAGTCGATGTCGAAGGCGTGCACCACCTCGCCGCCGGAGTCGAGCTGCTCGGCCGCCAGCCGGCTCGCCGAACCAGCTCCCAGGAACCCGTCGAGGGCGTGGATCAGCACCGGCCGATCGGCCGGGACGTCGTCGTGGCGCGGCTCACCGCGAGTGCTCCATCTCATCGCTCGGAACAACCCTTCACGGCGTCGCACTATTCCGTGGCGTCGCCGAGAGCACGCAGGGCGGCAGCGGCGACGGCACCCGGGGTCAGGCCCAGTCGTTCGAGGATGACGTCGCGCTTGGCGTGGTCGAGGAACTCCTGCTCGACGCCGTGCACCTGGATCGGCACGGCGTGGCCCGCCTCGCGCACGGCGCGGGTGATCGCGGCGCCGACGCCGCCCTGCACCCCGTTGTCCTCGACCGTGACGACGAGTCGGTGGCGTGCCGCGAGGTCGACGAGGGCAGGATCGACGGGCTTGACCCAGCGAGGGTCGACCACCGTGACCGTGTGTCCCGCCTCGCGGAGGCGCTCGGCCGCGGCGACGCCGAGATGTCCGAAGGCTCCGATCGCGACGAGCAGCACGTCGGCTCCGCGCTCGGGCTCGCCGTCGTGCGACAGCACGTCGGACCCGCCGATGCGCGCGACCGCCGGGAGGTCCTCGCAGACCGCTCCCTTGGGGAACCGGACGACCGTGGGCGCGTCGTCGACGGCGACGGCCTCGCGCAGCTGCGCGCGCAGCTGCGCGCCGTCGCGCGGTGCGGCGAGCCGCAGACCGGGCACGACCTGCAGCAGGGACATGTCCCACATGCCGTTGTGGCTCGCGCCGTCGTCGCCGGTCACCCCGGCGCGGTCGAGCACGAAGGTGACTCCGCAGCGGTGCAGCGCGACGTCGAGCAGCACCTGGTCGAACGCCCGGTTGAGGAACGTCGCGTAGACGGCGACGACGGGATGCAGCCCCGCCATCGCCATGCCGGCGGAGCTGGTGACGGCGTGCTGCTCGGCGATGCCGACGTCGAACACCCGGTCGGGGAACTTGTCGGCGAAGGCGTCGAGCCCCACCGGGTAGAGCATCGCCGCGGTGATGCCCACGACGTCGGGGCGCTCGTCGGCGATGCGGACGATCTCGTCGCGGAACACCGACGTCCAGCCCGCGGGAGCAGCGCTGAGCGCGTCGCCCGTGGTGGGGTCGAACGGGACCGACTGGTGCATCTGGTCGTTCTCGTTGGCGACCGCGATGTCGTAGCCCTGACCCTTGGTGGTGAGCACGTGGACCAGCACGGGGCCGACGAACCTGCGCGCCTGGCCGAGCGCGTGCTCGAGGGCGTCGAGATCGTGCCCGTCGACCGGGCCGATGTACTTCAGGCCCAGGTCCTCGAACATGCCCTGGGGCGCGAGGACGTCCTTGATGCCCTTCTTGATCGCGTGCAGGGCGTCGTAGGTCGCCGGGCCCACGCGTCCGCCACGGTTCAGCCGGTCCTTGATGGCGCTCAGCGCCGGCTCGTACCGCGGGTTGGTGCGGATCTCGGTCAGCCGGTTGGCCAGGCCGCCGACCGTCGGCGTGTAGGAGCGCCCGTTGTCGTTGACGACGACCACCAGGCGACGGTCGCGATCGGCCGCGATGTTGTTGATCGCCTCCCACGCCATGCCCCCGGTCATGGCGCCGTCGCCGATGACCGCGACCACGTGGTCGTCGCGTCCGAGCAGCTGGTTGGCCTTCGCCATGCCGTCGGCGTAGGACAGGCTCGTCGACGCGTGCGAG
>JALRKU010000139.1 GCA_023254755.1 Aeromicrobium sp.
CGCTGCGCACCGCCGACGACGTCGCCGCGGTCCGTGAAGGGCTCGCGGACGGCACGATCGACATCGTCGCGACCGACCACGCGCCCCACCCGATGGAGGACAAGGAGTGCGAGTGGGCCGCCGCGGCCTTCGGCATGATCGGCCTCGAGACGGCGCTGAACGTCGTGCAGCAGACCATGGTCGACACCGGACTGATCGGCTGGGACCGGGTCGCCGAGGCGATGTCGACGATCCCGGCTCGCATCGGTCGCGTGGCCGACCACGGCCAGGGGCTCGAGGTCGGCGCGCCCGCCCACGTCGTGCTGTACGACCCCGCGGCCACGCGCACGGTCACGCCGGCCGACACCGCGTCGCTGTCCCGCAACACCCCCTACGCCGGGCGTGAGCTGCCCGGCCGCGTCGTCGCCACGTTCCTCAGGGGACGCCCGACGGTGCTCGACGGAGAGCTCGTGGAAGGAGTGGTGGCGTGACCGCCGACCAGGCAGTGCTGGTGCTCGAGGACGGCCGGGTGTTCCACGGCGAGTCCTACGGCGCCACCGGCGAGACCATCGCCGAGATCGTGTTCTCGACCGGCATGACCGGCTACCAGGAGACGTTGACCGACCCGTCGTACAAGGGCCAGGTCGTCGTCATGACGGCGCCCCACGTCGGCAACACCGGCGTCAACGACGAGGACTTCGAGTCGCGCCGCATCTGGGTCGACGGCTACGTCGTGCGCGACCCCGCGCGGGTGCGCAGCAGCTGGCGGTCGAACCGGACGCTCGACGACGAGCTGCGCGCGCAGGGCGTCGTCGGGATCAGCGGCATCGACACCCGTGCCCTCACGCGCCACCTGCGGGAGCGGGGATCCATGCGGGGCGGCATCCTCTCGGGCGAGACGATCGCCGACGGCGACGTCGACGCCCTGCTGGCGCGCGTCCAGGCCGCACCGGAGATGAAGGGCGCCAGCTTCCTGGCCGACGTCACGACCGCTGACACCTACGTCGTGCCCGCGGTGGGCGAGAAGCGGTTCACCGTGGCCGCGATCGACCTCGGCATCAAGGGCATGACACCGCGCCGGATGGCCGAGCGGGGCGTCGAGGTGCACGTGCTGCCCGCCACGGCGTCCTACGACGAGATCCGCGCGGTCTCGCCCGACGGCGTCTTCATGAGCAACGGCCCCGGCGATCCGGCCACGGCCGACCACGCCGTCGCGATGGTCCAGGCCACGCTGGCCGACAAGATCCCGTACTTCGGCATCTGCCTGGGCAACCAGGTGTTCGGCCGTGCCCTCGGGCTCGGCACGTACAAGCTCGTCTACGGCCACCGCGGCATCAACCAGCCGGTGCAGGACCGCACCACGGGCAAGGTCGAGATCACCGCGCACAACCACGGCTTCGCGGTCGACGCCCCGCTCGACCGCGACTTCGACACGCCGTTCGGCCCGGGCCGGGTGACCCACGTCTGCCTCAACGACGACGTCGTCGAGGGCCTCGCGCTGCTGGAGACCCCCGCCTTCAGCGTCCAGTACCACCCCGAGGCGGCGGCCGGCCCGCACGACGCCGCCTACCTGTTCGACCGGTTCGTCCAGCTGATGACCGACCACGCCCCTCACCAGACCAGCGACGACGCGAAGGTGGACGCCTGAT
>JALRKU010000194.1 GCA_023254755.1 Aeromicrobium sp.
CAGCCGCTGGACCGCCCGCGCGTCGTAGGCGTCGGCGGCGATGCCGTAGACGGTGTCGGTCGGCAGGACGACGAGGCGACCCTCCTGCAGGGCCTGCTGGGCCGCCAGCAGCCCCGCGTCGAACGTCGCGTCGTCACGGCAGTCGAACAGCGGCACCCGGTCATCGTAGGGCGTCGGCACCCGCCGTGATCACCACAGTCCTTCGAGCCGGTGGCGCAGGTCCTCGAACCACGGCAGGCCGTGCAGCACGAAGGCGAGGGCCAGGAACTGGATGAGCCGCCCGGTGAACACCATCGTCAGGAACAGCCAGCGAGGCTGGCGGGAGGCGCCCGCGAGGATCGTGACGATGGCGAGCGGTGGGAGGCCGAGCAGGGACGAGCTGAACACCGTGAGGCCGCCGGCGTAGCGGTGGTCCAGGAGCGCGACGAGTCGGGTGCTGAGGCGCCTCATCCAGCCGGCGAACCGGGTGCGTGAGTAGCGCTGCCTGACCCGACGCCACCATCGGCCCACCGCCGACCGCGGCGGCTTCGGCTCGATCACCTTGAGCCGACGCGTCCCGACACGCGCGAGCTGGAACACGAAGGCCTTGCCGACCGTCGTCGCGGCGACGTGGACGACGATGAGGAACGCCAGCAGCGACCGGCTGTCGATGTTCGCGGCCAGCGCGACGATGTAGACCTCGGCGTTGACGAACATCGGCACGAGTGCCGCGCCCACACCGACCGAGATCGAGACCAGGACCGCGACCGTGAGCTTGATCAGCTCCGACCCGTCCATGGATCGTGACTCTAGTGGGCGCGACGCCGTCCTCGTGGCCAGCCTCGCGAGAGGGGCTCGCCGGTGGCAGACTCGACTCGCATGACGACCGCTCCCGGCTGGTACCCCGACCCGACCGCGGGTTCGACCACCTGGAGGTGGTGGGACGGCGAGCGGTGGACCGGGCACACCACGGCGCCACCGCCCTCGTCCACCTCTCAGGTTCGGTTCCCCGACGGCGCACCGGTCGCCGCCTACGGGCGACGGGCCACCGCCTGGTTGATCGACCTCGCCGTCGTCTTCGCGATCCCTGTGGCCAGCCTGGGACTCGCGGCGCCAGGCGCTGCACGACAAGGCGGCCGGCACCGCCGTGGTCGACCTCAGGCCGGACGTCGGGCCGTGACGAAGCGCGGGCGGTCGGCCAGGTCGCGGTGGTCGCGCACCTCGAGCCACCGCTCCGCGAACACCGCGGGGGCACTCTCCCCCTGCGCGTCGGCGTGCTCGGCACCCACGACGCCGCCCGGTCGCAGCAGTCGCCAGGCCACCTGCTCGACGACCCGCATCGCGTCGAGGCCGTCGTCGCCGGACCAGAGCGCCAGCGCCGGGTCGTGGTCGCGCGCCTCGGGCGCCACGGACTCCCACGCGTCGAGCGGGATGTAGGGCGGGTTCGCGACGACGACGTCGACCGTGCCGTCGAGGTCGCCGAACGCGTCGGCCATGTCGCCGAGGCGCAGGTCGACGCCCGAGTCGCCCAGGTTGCGCAGGGCCCAGCCGTGCGCGTCGGGGTCGAGCTCGACCGCGTGCACGTCGGCGTGAGGCACCTCGTGGACGACCGACAGGCTGATCGCGCCCGAGCCGGCGCACAGCTCGACCACGACGGGGCGCTCTGACGACGCCGCCGACCGGGTCTGCGCCTGCTCGATCGCCCAGCCGGCCAGCAGCTCGGTCTCGGGGCGCGGCACGAAGACGCCCGGGCCCACCTCGACGTCGACGTACCGGAACGCCGCGGTGCCGGTGATGTGCTGCAGGGGCACGCGCCGGGCCCTGGCCGCGATCATCTCCAGGTAGGTGGCGCGCTGCGTGCCGTCGACCGGAGCGCGGCGGATGACGGCGCGCGGCCGGCCGAGCACGTGGACGAGGAGCCACTCGGCGTCGGCGACCGGGCTCGCGACGCCGGCGGCCTCGAGCGTCGCGGCGGCCTCGTCGATGAGCCGCTCGGCCTGCGTCCTGATCATGCCGACGCCTCGTCCGAACGGGCGCGATCGGCAGGGCGGGACGCGACGACCGTCGGACGCCTCGTCCGGCGCTCGCTCCCCCGCATCAGATGCTCCCGAGACGTTCGGCGAGGTCGGCCTCGACGAGCGAGCCGATGACGTCGTCGAGCGCGCCGTCCATGACCTGGTCGAGGTTGTACGCCTTGAACCCGGAGCGGTGGTCGCTGATCCGGTTCTCGGGGAAGTTGTAGGTGCGGACGCGCTCGGAGCGGTCGACGGTGCGGACCTGGCTCTTGCGGGCGTCGGCGGCCTCGGCGTCGGCGGCCGCCTGCGCGGCCTCGAGCAGGCGCGATCGCAGGATGCGCATCGCCTGCTCCTTGTTCTGCAGCTGGCTCTTCTCGTTCTGGCAGCTCGCGACGATCCCGGTGGGCAGGTGCGTGATGCGCACGGCGGAGTCGGTCGTGTTGACGCTCTGCCCGCCGGGGCCCGACGACCGGTAGACGTCGATCCGCAGGTCGTTGTCGTGGATCTCGACGTCGACCTCCTCGGCCTCGGGCATCACCAGCACGCCGGCGGCCGACGTGTGGATGCGGCCCTGGCTCTCGGTGACCGGCACGCGCTGGACGCGGTGGACGCCGCCCTCGAACTTCAGCAGGGCGTACGGCGCCTCGCCCGGTTCGGGCGTTCCCTTCGCCTTCACCGCGACCGTGACGGACTTGTAGCCGCCGAGCGCGGACTCCGTGGAGTCGATGATCTCGGTGCGCCAGGCGTGCTGCTCCGCGTAGCGCTGGTACATCCGCAGCAGGTCGCCCGCGAACAGTGCGGCCTCCTCGCCGCCCTCGCCACCCTTGACCTCGAGGATGACGTCCTTGCCGTCCGACGGATCACGCGGGACCAGCAGGCGCTGGAGCCGCTCGGCGAGCTCGGGCACCCGGGCGTCGAGCTCGGCCGCCTCGTCGGCCATGCCGAGCTCCCGCGCCGCCTGCGCGTCGTCGATCGTCTGCTGCCAGTCGCGGTACGTGCGGACGACCGCGGTCAGCTCGTTGTAGCGCTGACCGACCTTCTTGGCCTGGGCCGGGTCGGCGTGCAGCGCCGGATCGGCCATGCGCTGCTCCAGCTCGGCGTGCTCGGCGACGAGCTGGTCCATCCTGGCCTCGAAGGGCGCGTCGGACATGAGGACTCCTGGGTGCGGCGGGGCGTGAGACGACGAAGCGCCGACCCCGTCCTGGTGGACGGAGCCGGCGCTGCGCGAGAGCTACTTGCCGCGGTTGGCGTACCGCTTCTCGAACCGGGCGAC
>JALRKU010000200.1 GCA_023254755.1 Aeromicrobium sp.
CAGCGCCCGCGGCATGCCGAAGACCATCGCGATGAGGTCGACGACGAACGACATCAGCAGCACCGGCTGGGTGCGCAGGTACGCGAAGCCCTCGACGACGGCACGCACGCCGGGCACCGCGACCGTCTCCAGGACCGGCAGGGCGGGGAGCCGCACCACGGCGCCGAGCGTCGCGAACAGGGTGATCGTGTCGACCAGGTAGAGCCACGCGTAGCCCGTGAACGGGATGAGCACGCCGGCGAGCAGGGGCCCGGCGATGCCGCCCGCCTGCACGACGGTCATGTTCAGCGAGTTCGCGGCCGGCAGCAGCTCGGCCGGCAGGAGCTTGGGCAGCACCGCGCTGCGCGTCGGCTGGTTGACCGCGAAGAACGCCTGCTGGAGACCGAACAGGCTCAGCAGGAGCCAGACGTCGGTGCTGCCCGCGACGGCCTGCACCCAGAAGAGCGCGCTCGTGCCGATGAGGCCGAGCGTCGTGATCATCAGCAGAGTGCGACGGTCGAACACGTCGGCCAGTGCGCCGCCGTACAGCCCGAAGACGATCAGCGGCACCAGCCCGAAGACGCCGGTGAGGCCGACGTAGGCGGACGACCCGGTGTCGGCATAGATCTGTGCCGGCACTGCGACGACGGTCAGCTGGGCACCGATCACGGTGACGACGTTGGCGCCCCAGAGCCGACGGAAGTGCGGGTCCTGGAGGGGGCGGGTGTCGGCGAGCAGCCGAGTCAGGCGTGCCACCTCAGGCGAACTGGGCGGGATCGATCTCGATCCACACCTGCTCGGAGCGGGCGAGCAGCTCGTCGCCGGCGTAGAGGGCGGTGTCGGTGAGGAACGTGCGGCCCTCGTGCGCGGCCTGGCGTCCCGTGACGACGCACGGCTCCCCGACCCGCGGCGGTCGCAGGACCTGTCCGGTCATGCGGCCGAGCACCGTCGGGTGCTGGGTGAAGTCGGCGGTCCAGCCGCCGGCGCAGTCGATCGCGGCCCACACCACCGGTTCCGGAACGACGCCGTCGTGGTCGGTGTGGCCGGCGAGCGGCGTCCAGGGGGCGGCCGTCGTGAGGCTGCCGGGCTCGACGGGGCCGCTGAAGATCCGCAGGCCGTCGCCCTCGTCGCGGTCGGGACCGCACGTGAAGCAGCGGCCGAAGGGGTGGCTGGTGTGGCCGGGGTACGCCGCGGCACCGGCTCGCGCCTGCTCGGCGGTCGGGGCCGGTGGGGCCTCGCGGTCGAACGTCCCGGGTGAGCCCTCGCCGACCACGGCGCCGCCCGCCGTCAGCAGGCGCACGGTGTCGCCCGCCCGCTCCCAGGACAGCGGCACGTCGAGCGGCGGTGGCTGGCGCAGCGTCGACCGCCGCGGCCCGTCGTGCTCGACCTGCGTCGCGATCAACCCGCTGCAGTACCCGCCGTTGCCCGACGAGGTGGGACCGTTGAACCGGGCAGGGATGGTGACCACGCACCCGACCCTACGCCTGGCCGCGAGATCCCCGAACCGCCGGTGACGAGTCACGAATTCCCGCTGACGAGTCACACGTTTCCGGTGACGAGTCACGCGTTTCCGCTGACGAGTCACTCGGGTGCGGTGACGACGCGAGGGTCGTGCCCGGGCTCAGCGAATCGCCTCGTATCGGCGCAGCGACTCACGCCGTTCCTCCGCGTGGTCGACCAGCGGAGCGGGGTAGTCCGCGGGAGGAGGATCGAGGCGCCAGGGCTCGTGGACCCGGTCGGCCGGAAGGTCGCGCAGCTCCGGCACCCAGCGGCGCACGTAGGTGCCGTCGGGATCGAACTTCTTGCCCTGCGTCGTGGGGTTGAAGACCCGGAAGTACGGCGAGGCGTCGGTGCCGCACCCGGCCGTCCACTGCCAGCCGTGCTGGTTGGAGGCCAGGTCGGCGTCGACGAGACGATCCAGGAACCACGCGGCCCCGTGCTGCCACTCCAGGTGCAGGTCCTTGACCAGGAAGCTCGCCACGATCATCCGGACGCGGTTGTGCATCCACCCCTCCACCAGCAGCTGGCGCATGCCGGCATCGACGATGGGGTAGCCCGTGCGGCCCTGCTTCCACGCCTCGAGGTCGTCGGCGGGCTCGTCGTACTTCATCCGGGCGAACCGGGCGTCGTAGTAGTCGAAGGCGGAGTCGGGGCGGTGGTGGAGCACGTCGGCGTAGAACTCTCGGAACGCGAGCTCGCGGGCGTACGCCGTGGCGCCGTCGGACCGAAGCGGTGCGAGGTCGGCGAGCAGCGTGCGCGGGTGGATCGTGCCCCACTTGAGGTGGACCGACATCCGCGACGTGCGGTCGGCGCCGGCGAGGTCGCGCACGTCGGCGTAGTCCGCGACGTCGTCGTCGAGGAACTCGCGCCAGCGCGCGCGGGCGGCCGCCTCACCGGCCGGCGGCAGCCGGACGCCGTCGGGTGCGGAGGCCTCGGGGATGCGGTGCGTGCGACCCTCGGGACGGATCCACGTGACGTCGCGGACCGCGGGGGCCGGGTCACGCCAGCCGTGCGCCTGCCACGCCCCGAAGAACGGTGTGAAGACCCGGTACGGGCTGCCGTCGTCCTTCGTCACGCGGCCCGGCGACACGGCGTACGACGACCCGGTGCGCACGAGCGGGATGTCGATCTCGGCCAGCGCTCGCTCGACGGCCTCGTCGCGGTCCGCGCCGTAGGGCGTGAAGTCCGCTGAGACGTGCACCGAGGTGGCTTCGACGGCCCGGGCGATCCGCACGACCTCGGTGGCCGGCGACCCGTGCACGACGTGCAGGCCGTCGATGCGGTCGGAGAAGTCGTGCAGCAGCTGGACCAGGTACGCCTGTCGCACGCTGGCCCCGGGACCCCAGAAGTGGTCGTCGAGGACGAGCAGGGGAACCACGCCGTCTGGACCCGCCTCGACGGCCGCGCGGAGGGCCGGGTGGTCGGCCAGTCGCAGGTCGGTGCGGAACCACATCACGGATCGGCTCATGCCGCCATCCTCACAGGCAGCGGGCCGTCGTGCCTCTCGTGTTTAATGGTCCGCGTGAGCGAGCTGATCGACACCACCGAGATGTATCTCCGCACGATCTACGAGCTCGAGGAAGAGGGCATCGTCCCGTTGAGGGCGCGCATCGCCGAGCGGCTGCACCAGAGCGGCCCCACGGTCTCGCAGACCGTCGCCCGCATGGAGCGCGACGGCCTGCTGTCGGTCGAGGGCGACCGTCACCTGGAGCTGTCCGACAAGGGTCGCCAGCTGGCCACTCGTGTCATGCGCAAGCACCGGCTCGCCGAGCGGTTGCTCACCGACGTCATCGGTCTGGAGATCGAGTACGTCCACGAGGAGGCGTGCCGCTGGGAGCACGTCATGTCCGAGCAGGTCGAGCGCCGGCTGATCGAGCTGCTCGAGCACCCCACCGAGTCGCCGTACGGCAACCCGATCCCCGGTCTCGACGAGCTGGGCGAGAACTCCGCCGCCGTCGACTACCTCGAGGGTCTGCTGCCGCTGCCCCGCGCCGTCAAGGGCGCCGACGACCCGCGCCGGCTCGTCGTCCGGCGCATCGCCGAGGAGATCCAGAAGGACACCGAGGTCATGTCGGTGCTCCGCCGGGTCGGCGCCCTGCCGGGCAACGACGTGCTGGCCTCGTCGGGCACCGACGGCATCGTGCTGGCGCGTCAGGGCGAGACCGCCGAGATCGACGACGAGGCCGCGGCCCACATCTTCGTCTCGGCGTGACCGACGGTCAGCCCTTGCGGGGCGGGAGCGGGATGAACCCGCTGGTGCGGCGCACGTAGTCGTCGTAGCCCGGTTTCGACTGCTTCATGCCCTTCTCGTTCAGCGAGGCGCCGGTGACCTTGGTGAGGAAGAACGTCATCGCGATCGGGCTGATCACGGTCACGAGGCCCGGCAGCGAGCCGGCGACGACGATCCACGTGCCGGTCCACACGCACGCGTCGCCGAAGTAGTTCGGGTGGCGGGTGTAGCGCCACAGGCCCTGGTCCATCAGTCGACCGCGGTTGGCGGGGTCGGCCTTGAACCGGGCCAGCTGCGCGTCGCCGACGGACTCGAAGAACACCCCGACGGCCCACACGACGAGACCGACGACCAGCAGCGGCGGGCTGATGTCCTCGTTCTGCGCGCCGACCATCAGCGGAGTCGACACCAGGAACATCGCGAGTCCCTGCGGGAGGAACACGCGGGTGACCGCGACGCGGGCGAACGAGCGGCCGTCGGCCTCGGCCAGCGCGGCGTAGCGCGGGTCCTCCTCCTTGCCGCGGTTGCGCAGGTGCAGGTACGTCGCGAGACGCACGCCCCAGACGGCGGTCATGCCGACGAGCACCCACCGCAGCACCGGGTCGCCGTCGCCACCGGTCGCGACGACGGCCGAGGCGAGCGCGACGAGCACGAACCCTAGCCCCCACGCGGTGTCGACGACGGTGAGCTTCTGCGACCGCACGGACCACGCGAGGCAGACGGCCATGAAGGCGACGACGACGCCGAGGCCGGCGGCCAGTGCGGCCCCGGCCTGCGCCAGGTCGTTGTCGATCACACCAGCCACGCGGCCGGCGACGACGGCATGCCGCTGACACCGGCGGGGCTGGGCTTGACCGCGAGGATCTGGTCGACCCCCATGCGGTTCTCCTCGAACGCCAGCGACCCGCCTGCGAGGTAGAGGCGCCACACGCGGGCGTTCTCCTCGCCCACCAGCCCGACCGCGGTGGACCAGTGGTCCTCGAGGTTGCGCGCCCACCCGGCCACGGTCTGCGGGTAGTGCTCGCGCATCGCCTGCACGTCACGGATCTCCAGGCCGGGCTGCGCGATGAGACCGATGGTCTTGGCGAGCGGCTTCATGTGCATGTCGGGCGCGATGTAGGTCTCGATGAACGGACCGCCGCCCGGCCGGTCGCCCTTCGCGCCGTTGCTGCGCGACATCTGCTGGATCAGCACCCGACCTCCGGGTCGCAGGTAGCGGTGGATGGCCGACGTGAACACCTCGTACTCGGCGTCGCCGACGTGCTCGCCCATCTCGATCGAGGCGATCGCGTCGATCTCGCCGTCGCGGACGCCCGACTCGGACAGGTCGCGGAAGTGGCGCAGGCTGATGTTCACCTGGTCGGCCACTCCCCGCTCGGCGGCACGCTTGAGGACGAAGTCGCGCTGCTCGCTCGAGAGCGTGACACCCGTGACGTGGACGCCGTAGTGCTGAGCTGCGTGCAGGGTCAGCGAGCCCCAGCCGCAGCCGATGTCGACCATGCGCATGCCGGGCTGCAGGTCGAGCTTGCGGCAGATCAGATCGAGCTTGGCCGTCTGCGCCTCCTCCAGGCTCATCTCGGGGGTCACGTGGAAGCCCGAGGAGTAGGCCATCTGCGGGTCGAGGATCAGCTCGTAGAACGCGTTGGACAGGTCGTAGTGGTGCGAGATCGCGGCCCGGTCGCGCTCCTTGCTGTGCAGCTCGCCGGTGAGGTTGGACTCGGACGCGGGCGCCGGTGGGCGACGGCCGATCGCCCCGAGACGGACGGCGAGTGCCGCGCCGCGCAGCGCCTGTCGTGCGCGGATGCGCGGGCGACCGGCGTCGGGGTCGACCGATCGCGCCTGGCGCACGGCCTCCCAGATGGCACGGAGCCCGTCGGCCAGGTCGCCCTCGACGTCGAGATCACCCTGCACGTACGCCCGAGCCACGCCGAGCTCGCCCGGCTGCCACAGGATGTGCCGCAGGGCCCGGCGGCGCCGGATGACGAGGACGGGGGCGTCGGCGGGGCCGGCCTCGCTGCCGTCCCACGTGCGGAGGCGGATCGGGACGGTCATGCCGAGGACGTCCTCGGCCAGGTCGAGCATCGACTGCGCGGAGTTCACGCAGAACAGTGTCCCGGGCCGGCTCACGTCGCGCCATCCGAGCGGCCCGCGAGAGGTGAGTCGGTGGTCACTGGCAGAATCTCCTCATGGGGTTCCTGACCGCCGTGCGCAACTGGATCGGACGCACGGGTCTGGAGGTGCTCGGCTGGGTCCTGGTCCCGCTCGGCATCGTCCTGATGCCCGCTCCGGGTCCGGGCACCCTGGTGCTCGTCGCCGGAGTCGCGCTGCTCGCCCGGCGCCACGCCTGGGCACAACGCCTCCTCGAACCGCTGGAGCGCAACGCCGTCGAGGCTGCCAAGTTCGGCGTGGCCACCTGGCCTCGGATCGCGTTCAGCGCCCTCGGCTGCGTCTGGCTGATCGTCCTCGGCTTCATCTGGTGGATCGCGCCCGAGATCCCCGAGTTCTCGGTCCTCGGGGTCGGCTTCGGTCCGGAGCTCCCCGCGGCCGGATGGGGGACCGCGCTCGGCATCTGGGCCTCGGCCGCCGCCGCCATCGGACTGCTGGTCTTCAGCGTGGTCAAGTGGCGTGAGCCCCACGATCAGGAGCCGCGCGCTGCGGCGTGAGCACAGCCACGTCCGAGTCCGTGGCGTGGCGGCTCGACGCGGTCGGCTCGCTCGTCGTGGGTGAGGGCCGTCTCGAGCGTCCCGCCGGTCAGGGCGACGCCGTACGGTGAACCCATGGCGCGCCTCCACGACCGGTTTCCCGGCGTCGACCTGCCGCACGTGGCGCTCGGAGAAGGGCCCACTCCGGTCCGTCGGATCGAGGTCGACGGCGTCGCGGCAGAGCTCTGGGTCAAGGACGAGGGGCGGTTCGGCTCCGGCGGCTGGGGCGGCAACAAGGTGCGCAAGCTCGAGTGGATCATCCCCGAAGCGCATCGGCGCGG
>JALRKU010000441.1 GCA_023254755.1 Aeromicrobium sp.
GCCCAAATTGGCCTTCATGTCTGCCGCAGCTGCGGCACCACCGTTTAAAGGATTGGTGCACAACATTGCGGTGCCTTTGCGGCTTTGCCCGTTAAAACCCGTCGTTGCGTCATAGGCTTTTGATATGCGGTCATACTCGGCTGGCTGATCCTGCGGTGCCCGGAGTCGACAAACTGACGCTCGTGGAAGACACGACACCGCCCGACGCCGCCGCGCTGGACAGCTTCGCAACGGCGCTGCGCGACAACGGAGTCGCCCCGGTCACGGTCGGGGTCTCGGCGTCCCCGCCCTGCTGACCTGGCTGCGCGACGAGCGGCGCGAGGCGTCGTCGGTCGCGTCGCCGGGAGCCCGCCAACGGCGACTCGACACCGATGCCTCGGCCGTGCAGATCATCACGATCCACGCGAGCAAGGGGCTGCAGTACCCGGTCGTCATGCTGCCGCACGCGTTCGACCGCTGGATCCAGGACGCCGACCGCGAGATCGCCCTGCGCCACCACGACCGCCACTCGGGGCAGCGGATGCTGGAGATCGGCCACCCGCTCGATCCCGCGCACGTCGCGGCGTCCCGGGCCGAGGACGCCGCCGAGGAGCTCCGACTGACCTACGTCGCCCTCACCCGTGCGCAGTCGCAGGTCGTCGTGTGGTGGGCGCGCACCAAGAACTCGGTCCACAGCGGCGTCTCGCGGCTGCTGCTCGGCCGGTCGGTCGGCGAGCCGGTGGTCCCGCGCTCGCTCGCGGCGGCTCCCGCGGTCGCGGAGGCACGTGAGCGGCTCGGGGCCTGGGAGCGTCGGGGCGGCCTGGTCGTCGAGGCCGCGGCACCGGACCGGCAGCCGCCGCTGTCCACGCCGACCGACTCCTCGCCCCTGGTCGCGCGGGTCCTGGGCCGAGAGCTCGACACCGACTGGCGCCGCACGTCCTACACGGGTCTGGTCGCGGCGGCCGAGGGCGTCGCGGTCCCCACGCTGAGCGAGCCCGAGGTCGCCGGCACGGTCGACGAGGACCAGCCGGACGACGACGCCGTCGCGGTGACGGCCCGGCCGGCGCCGGGCCTGCTGTCCCCGATGTCGGACCTGCCGGCAGGAGCCGGATTCGGGTCGTTGATCCACGGCGTCCTGGAGCACGCCGACCCGCAGGCACCCGACCTCGCGGCCGAGCTCACGGCGCGGGTCACCGAGCAGCTGCGGTGGTGGCCCGTCGACGCGACGGTCGACGACCTCGTCGCCGGCCTGCTGCCGATGTTCGACTCGCCGCTGGGGCCGGTCGCCGACGACCTCACGCTGCGCGACGTCCCGCTGTCCGACCGGTTGTCCGAGCTGGACTTCGAGATCCCGCTGGCCGGTGGCGACCGTCCTGACCCCGATGTCGCGCCGGTCCTCCTGCGCCGCATGGCCGACGTCCTCGAGCGCCACCTGCCACCCGACGACGTGCTGGCCGGCTACCCGGCCCACCTGCGCGGCCCGGTGGGCGAGCAGGCCCTGCGCGGCTATCTCGGCGGCTCGATCGACGCGGTGCTGCGAGTCGGTGCGCCGCGCCGCTACGTCGTCGTGGACTGGAAGACCAACCGCCTCGGCGTCCCCGACGAGCCGGTCACGGCGCTCGACTACACCCCGGCCCTGATGGCCGAGTCGATGATCCACGCCCACTACCCGCTCCAGGCGCTGCTGTACTCGGTCGTCGTGCACCGCTACCTGCGCTGGCGGGTCGAGGGGTACGACCCCGAGCAGCACCTCGGCGGCATCGCGTACCTGTACGTGCGGGGCATGTGCGGGCCCGACACCCCCGTCGTCGACGGCACCCCGTGCGGCGTGTTCACGTGGCGCCCGCCCGCTGCCGCGATCGTCGAGCTGTCGGACCTGCTCGCCGGACGGGCGCCGTCGGACGGGGTCACGACATGATCGACGACCTGCACGACCGTCGACTCGCCCGCTCCGCCACGGGCCTGCTCGCGGAGTTCAACCGGGCCGAGGTGCTGACGGCGGCCGACGTCCACGTCGCGCTGCGGACCGGCGTCCTGACCGGTGTCACCGACGACCACGTCCTGCTGGCCGCTGCGCTCACGGTGCGGGCGGTCCGACTCGGAGCGGTCTGTCTCGACCTCGCCACCGCCGCGGGCACCGTGCTGGAGTCGCTCGACGAGCCGGTCGAGCTGCCCTGGCCCGAGGTCGGGGCGTGGGTGGCCGCCGTCGCGAACAGCGGGTTGGTCGAGCAGGAGGTGCTCCGGCTCGAGGGCACGGTCGCCTACCTCGACCGCTACTGGCGCGAGGAACGTCAGGTCTGCGCCGACCTGCTCGCCCGGCTGGACCGACCGCGCCCGGACGTCGACGACGCGTGGCTCGCCGCCGCCCTCGACCGCGTCTTCGCCGGTGCGGGCGACTTCACGGAGCAACGGGCGGCCGTCGAATCCGCCGTCCGGGGGACCACCACCGTCCTCACCGGGGGTCCCGGCACGGGCAAGACCACGACCGTGGCCCGGCTGCTGGCGGTCGTCGCCGAGCAGCACGAGACCTCCACCGGTCGGCCCCCGCGGATCGCGATGGCGGCCCCCACCGCCAAGGCTGCCGCGCGACTGCAGGAGTCCGTGGGGCGCGAGGCGGCCACGCTGGGCGCGGCTGACCAGGCACGGATCGCGTCGCTCGAGGCGTCGACCCTCCACCGGCTCCTGGGCTGGACCCCCAATCCCACGCGCTTTCGCCACGACCGCGGCAACCGGCTCCCGCACGACGTCGTGGTGGTCGACGAGACGTCGATGGTCTCCCTCACGCAGATGGCCCGGCTGCTGGAGGCGGTCCGGCCCGATGCTCGCCTGGTGCTGGTGGGCGATCCCGACCAGCTCGCCTCGATCGAGGCCGGTGCCGTGCTGGCCGACGTCGTCGAGGGACTGCGCGACCATCCCGCACACCCCGTCGCGGTGCTCACCACGGTGCACCGCTTCGCCGACGTCGGCGGGATCGCTCGGCTCGCCCAGGCTCTGCGCCGGGGCGACGCCGACGCCGTGGTCGACGCCCTGACCACCGACGACGACTCGGTGCGCCTCGTCGACCCCACCGACGAGGCCGAGGTCGACGCGGTGGTCGACGACGTCGTCGGCCGGGCCGCCGCGATGCACGAGGCCGCCATGGCCGGCGACGCCGTCGCGGCGCTCGACGCGCTGGACGGTCACCGCCTCCTGTGCGCGCACCGCGAGGGCCGGTTCGGCGTCCGGGGCTGGAACCTGCGGGTCGAGCGCGGTCTGGCCGACGCGCTCGGCACCTCGCACCACGGCGACTGGTACGTCGGCCGGCCGGTGCTGGTCACCGCGAACAACCAGACGCTCGAGGTCTGGAACGGCGACGTCGGTGTCACGCTGCGCCGGCCGGACGGGCGGCTCGAGGTCGCCCTGGCGTCCGTCGGAGGCCCCCGTCGCATGGCGACCACGCGGCTGCCCGACACCGAGACGATGCACGCCACCACGGTGCACAAGGCCCAGGGCTCGCAGGCGCGGGTCGTCACGGTGGTCATGCCGCCCGACGAGTCGGCCCTGCTGACCCGCGAGCTCTTCTACACCGCGGTCACGCGGGCGGAGACGCAGGTCCGCGTGCTCGGCACGCCCGCGTCGGTGCGAGCCGCCGTCGAGCGCCGAGCGGTCCGAGCGTCGGGTCTCGCCGATCGGCTGCGGACCGGCGGGTGAGTCGGTCACCCCGACGTCCTGCGCGAGTCGCGGCCCCTCGTGACGGTCCGCGTGAGCGGCCTCACCGCCGAGGCGGGAACACCCGCCGGCCGTCGGGTCTTGCTCCAAGGGTGACCAGCACCGAGACCCTCATCGCCCGGCCGGCCCGTGCGACGCACGTCGGTCTCGCGCTGCTCGCCCTGGCGCTCGGCGGCTTCGCGATCGGCACGACCGAGTTCATGACCATGGGCCTGCTGCCCGACATCGCCGGCAGCATCGACCGCTCGAACGCGACGACCGGCCACATCATCACGGCCTACGCGTTCGGCGTCGTGGTCGGCGCGCCCGTGATCGTCTCGCTGGGAGCGAGTCTGCCTCGTCGCGAGCTGGCCGCCGCCCTCATCCTGACGCTCGGCCTCGGCAACGCCGTGACGGCCGTCGCCGACGGCTACCTGCCGGTGATGGCGTCGCGCTTCGTGTCGGGCCTGCCGCACGGTGCGTACTTCGGCGTCGCCTCGCTGCTCGCCGCGTCGCTGGTGCCGCCGCACCAGCGAGGACGCGCCATCAGCAAGGTGATGCTCGGCCTCTCGGTCGCGACGGTCGTCGGCGTCCCGGCGAGCACGGTGCTGGGCCAGCACCTGGGCTGGCGGAGCGCGTACTGGGTCGTGCTGGGACTGTCGGCGCTGGCGGCGGCGATGATCCTGGCGTTCGTGCCGCACCGGCCCGCCGATCGCGAGGCCACGGTGCGTGCCGAGCTGACGGCGCTGCGCCGGCCGCAGGTGTGGTTCGCGATGCTGTCGGGCATCGTCGGGTTCGGCGGTCTGTTCGCGATGTACACCTACATCGCGCCGATCGTCACGGACGTCACCGATCTGTCGCGCTCCGCGATCCCGCTCTTCCTGCTGGTGTTCGGCGTGGGCAGCGTGGTGGGCGCGTGGGCTGCCGGGCCGCTGTCCGACTGGAGCCCTGCTCGCACGGTCCTGGTCGGCTTCGCCGCCCAGGTCGTCACCCTGCTGCTGTTCTGGTGGCTGTCACCCCACGCGGTGCCGGCGGCCGTCCTGGTGTTCCTGGTCGGCGCGCTCGGCTCGATCGTCGCGATCGCCTTCCAGGTGCGGCTGATGGCGGCGGCGGGTCGGGCCGAGATGCTCGGCGCAGCGCTCAACCACTCGTCGCTGAACGTCGCCAACGGGCTGGGCGCATGGTTCGGCTCGATCGTCATCTCGGCGGGCCTGGGCTACCGCGCGGCGAGTCTCGTGGGTGCCGCGCTCGCGGCGGCCGGCATCGTCGTGTTCGCCGCCGGGCTGCAGCACGCCCGCCGCTCACGCGGCCGACTCTGACCGCAGGCGGCCGTGATCAGCCGGCGGCGCCGGTCGCGACCCGCTCGGCCCCGACCTGCGGTCGCAGCCACACGTGGTCGCCCAGGTGCAGGCCGAGGGCGGTCGCCTCGGCGCGGGTCACCGTCACGAGCACGGGGTCGGGGTGCAGCGGGTCGCTCGGGGTGACCTCGAGGCGGATCTCGAAGCCGACGCGGGTCCACCGGGTGATCGGTCCGTCGACCGTGGCCGCCTGCTCGTAGCGGGAGATCTCGATGTCGTGGGGCCGGATCAGCGTGTCGCCGAGATGGGTGACCGGGCCGAGGAACGACAGCACGAAGTCACTCGCGGGCGCGTCGTAGAGCTCGTCGGGCGTGCCGACCTGCTCGATGCGGCCGTCGTTGATGACGACCAGGGAGTCGGCGACCTCGAGGGCCTCCTCCTGGTCGTGCGTCACGAACACGGTGGTCACGTGCACCTCGTCGTGCAGGCGGCGCAGCCAGTCGCGCAGCTCCTTGCGCACCTTCGCGTCGAGCGCGCCGAAGGGCTCGTCGAGCAGCAGCACGGTGGGCTCGATCGCCAGCGCGCGCGCCAGGGCCATGCGCTGGCGCTGGCCGCCCGACAGCTG
>JALRKU010000473.1 GCA_023254755.1 Aeromicrobium sp.
CGTCGCGGTCGGCCACGATCTGCTCGGCCGAACGGCGCAGCGACTGTCCGCGGCCGGTCCGAACCCGCAGCACCGCCGGCTCGTCCCGGTCCGGAGGGAAGAGCGTGCGCGCCACGACACGCAGGTCGGTGCCCTCGGGGATCTCGTACGACCCTGGTTCGCCGTCGGTGGCGACGTCGCCCGAGATGCGCGACACCCGGAACAACCGCGTGGCCTCACGATCGAGGTCGTGGCCGGCGACGTACCAGCGGTCGCGCCACGACACGATGCCCCACGGTTGGAGACGTCGACGCGACGTCGTGCCGCCCGGCCTCGTGTAGTCGAAGGCGATGGGGACCCGCCGGGTGGTCGCGTCCCAGACGGCGTCGAACGCCGGCTCGGCGGTCGAGAGCCGCGGCTCGGGCATGCGCAGGACGGAGGTGTCGACGTCGACGCCGACGGACTTCAGCTTGACCAGCGCGGTGCTCGACCCCGCGGCCAGCCCCGAGTGCTGCCACACCTGGGTCGCGAGCCCGACGACGGCGGCCTCCTCGCGGCTCAGCTCGATGTCGTCGAGCTCGGCCGCGTCGCGGGGAATCCGGTAGCCCTGCTCGTCGCCGAACAGCGGGTCGTGGGAGCCGACCTCGACGTGGATGCCGAGCTCACGCAGCTCCTCCTTGTCGCGCTCGAACATCCGGTCGAACGACTGGTCCGACGTCGCCTCGGCGTAGTCGGAGATCGCGTCGCGGATCTGCGCCTTGGTGAGGAACCGGGTGCTCGCGAGCAGCAGGAAGATGAGGTTCATCAACCTCTCGGTCTTGCGAGCAGCCATGCGCCGAGGATGTCAGGAAGCGTCGAGCAAGTCGATCGCGAACAGCAGCGTGTCGCCGCCCTTGATGTCGGGCGGGCTGCCCTCCTCGCCGTACGCGACGTCGGAGGGGCAGACGAGCACGACGCGGCTGCCGACGCGCTGTCCTTTCAGCAGGTCGGTCCAGCAGTCGATGAGCTGTCCCTTGGTGAGCTGGAACGAGGCCGCGGCGCCACGACTCCACGAGGTGTCGAAGACCTTGCCCGCGGGGTAGACCTGGCCGACGTACTGCACGCTGAGCGTCTGGTTCTCCTCGATCTCGGGCCCGTCGCCCTGGATCACCACGTGGGCGCTGGCCTTCGTCTGCCGCTTCGCCGTGGTGGAGGTCTTCGTGAACCCGCTGGGGTGGTCGTCGCCGTCGAGCGTCAGCTTCGGCAGGTCCTTGGGCAGCGCCTTGGCCTTCCCCGTGGCCTCGGCGGGCACCTTGGAGACGACGTCGAAGACGAACACCATCGTGTCGTCCTTCTTCAGTCCGAGCTCGGACCTGGCCTGGTCGAAGCCGTCGGCCGGCGGGATCACGGCCAGCACGCGGGAGCCCACCTTCTGGCCCCTGAGCGCCTTGATGAAGCCGGGCAGCACGCCGTTCTCCGACAGCGTGAACGTGCTGGGGCGGCCGGCCGCGAACGAGCTGTCGAACTGCTTGCCGGTGCGGCCGTTGATCGCGAGGTAGTTGAGCTTGACGCTGTCGCCGTCGGCCAGCTCGTCACCGGAGCCCTCCTCGACGACGCGGGTCTCGGTCTTCGTCGCGGTGGTTCCGGCGGCCACCTTCACCTTGGGCGTCGCGGCCTTGCTGACCGAGATCGAGCCGAGGTCGGTACCGCCGCCGTCGCCGTCACCGCCGCAACCGGCGAGCACGAGGAGCGCGGACAGCGAGACAACCACCAGACGGTGCACGGAGAGGACCTTCGCGACGGGAACGGGGACCGCCGATCATCGTAACGGGGTGTTCGAAACCCCCGACGTCACATGCCGTCGATGAGCCGCTGCACCCGCTCGTCGTGGGAGCGGAACGGGTCCTTGCAGAGCACCGTCCGCTGGGCCTGGTCGTTGAGCTTGAGGTGCACCCAGTCGACCGTGAAGTCGCGACGACGTTCCTGGGCGCGCTTGAT
>JALRKU010000040.1 GCA_023254755.1 Aeromicrobium sp.
CTGACCGAGCACGGGGTGCGGGTGCACGTCGCGGTCGGGCGAGACGCAGGGAGGGCGCTGCTCGCCGAACGGCTCGCCGACCAGCCGCTGGGCACGCACGCCTACGCCTGCGGTCCGGCGTCGATGCTGGCGGCCTACCTCGAGCTGGGCGCGGAGGCGGGCTGGCCGGCGTCCCGGCTGCACCTCGAGCGCTTCGAGGGTCTCGAGCTCGACCCGGGAGTGCCGTTCGAGGTGACGGTCTCGTCCACCCGCGCTCGTGTCACGGTCCCCGCCGGGACGAGCCTGCTGCAGGCGCTGCTCGACCACGGCACCGCGGTCCCTCACCTGTGTCGGCAGGGATTCTGCGGGGAGTGCCGCGTGGGCGTGGTCCGGGCGGCTCGTCTCGAGCACCGCGACGAGGTGCTGTCCGAGCACGAGCGCGCCGCCGGCGACACGATCCTGTGCTGCGTGTCCCGCGGCACCGACCTGGAGGTGGCCCTCTGATGGCCCTGCCCACGTTCGAGCCCGAGCTGCTCGGCGGACCCGTCGACCACGCCGCACGCCTGCCGTGGCCGTTCCCCGACGACCTGACCAGCTTCCGCTACTCGGTCAACGTCGAGCCCGCCCGTGTGCTTCGACGGACCGCTGCGGGGTCGTGGGGCGACACGATCGTCGACCTCGGCGGCAGCGAGTACCCCGAGATCATGGCCGACCGCCGCCGCATCGTCGCGGCCGATCCGGGGCGGCTCCGGATCATGCCGGGCATGGGACCCGCCTGCTGGGACCTGCTGCTCTACTACCTGCGCGACCTCGCGATCAGCTTCCCCGACCTGATGGAGCTCGACGAGGACGGCGACCGGTTCCACTGGCGCAACCACGTGCTGGGAACGGACCAGGTGTTCGAGCTCGGTGTCGACGCCACGCTGCCGGTCGACCCGATGACGTTCCTGGCCTGCGAGATCCCGGACGACCTGCTGCTGGTCAAGGAACGACACGGTCGGCTGCACTTCGACGCCGGTCTGGTCACCTTCGCGGCGGCCTGGTCGGTGTCGTTCGACGTCGGCATGAGCATGGACGAGATCCACGGCCCCGTGCCGCGGCTGACGAAGGACGGCATCACCGCGCGCGCCGAGCAGTTCCTCAAGCGGCTCCCCGCAGACCAGGTCTACCGGCGCATCAACTGGACGCTCTCGGCCTCCGGCTCGCGCAAGCTCGACGTCAGCCTGGAGGAGCTGCCCGAGTGGGGCACCGACATCCCGCGGCTGGTGCGCGACCGCGACTGGGGCGCGCTGCAGATGCGGATCGAGGTGGAGCACTTCGTGCGTCTGCCGATGACCGGCGCCGTCACGTTCAACATCCGCACGCACATGGCCTCGCTCGAGCAGATCAAGCGGATCCCCGCCTGGCGGGACCAGCTCGCCCAGGTGGTGCTGGAGCTGCCGGAGGACCTGGCCGCCTACAAGGGCTTCGCCGACTACCGCGAGGACGCGATGGCGTGGCTGATCGACGGGACCGCCCCATGAGCCCCCCGATCGAGCTGACCAGCGTGCCGTCGTGGGCGGTCGCCCCGTCGGTGCCTCCGGCCGACCTGACCGGCACGACCTTCTCGGTGTTCGCGTTCGGCGACGCCGCCGAGCAGGTGGTCGACGCCTGGGTCGGTGCCCTCGCGCCGTCGCCCGTCGCCGTCCACCACCCGTCCGGGACCGGGGCCGCAGACCTCGACGCCGATCTGGCGACGGCGCGCGTGGGTTGGCGGGCGATGCTCGTGGGTCCGCTCGTCGAGGTGCTCACCCTGCGGGCGCACGCCCTGGCGAAGGGTCTCGCCGACGACGAGATCGTCGTCGCGACCACGAGCACGTCGCTGCGCCCCGTGCGGTGCGTCCACTGCGCGGCCGACACGGTGACGACGGCCGGGATCGGCGAGACCACGACGTGCGTCTGCTGCGGTCTCGAGCTGCTCGTCTACCACCACGTCTCGAGGCTCCAGGGCGTGTTCCTGGGCTTCCAGGTCGACGCCGAGCGCTGGGAGGGGCCGACGTGAGCGACCGCATCCGCCTCGTGGTCACGGCGATCGACGACGACGTCCCCGGCATCCGCACGCTCACGCTCGCGGCCGCCGACGGCCGCGTGCTGCCCGACTTCACCCCCGGCAGCCACGTGGTGCTCGAGTGCGACGGCCCGGCCAACGCCTACTCGCTCACCGGCGACGGCACGATGCCGACGACCTACTCGGTCTCGGTGCTCGAGGTCCCCGCCGGCGCCGGCGGTTCCCGCTGGGTGCACGGGCTCGCCGTCGGCGACCCCGTGATCGCGTTGCCGCCGCGCTCGATGTTCGCCCCGATCCTGCAGGGCAGCCGCCACGTCCTCGTGGCAGGCGGCATCGGCATCACCCCGATCCTGTCCCACCTGCGCAGCGCCGTCCGGTGGGGCCGCGAGGTCGAGCTCCTCTACGCCTACCGCGACGGCCGCGGTGCCCACCTCGACGAGGTGAAGGAGCTCGCGGGCGACCGCGCACGCTTCTTCACCGACCGCACCTCGTTCGCCGAGAGCCTCGCCGCGACGCTCGCCGACCAGCCGATCGGTGCGCACCTGTACACCTGCGGGCCGGCGGGCTTCATGGACGCCGTGGTCGAGACGGCCACCGCCCTCGGGTGGCCGCCGAGCCGCATCCACCTCGAGCACTTCGGTGTCGAGGCGCTCGACCCGGGTGAACCGTTCCAGGCCGTCCTCGCCGACGGTCGCGTGCTCGACGTGCCGTCCGGCGTCAGCCTGCTCGAGGCGCTCGAGGGCGCCGGGCTCGACGTGCCGCAGCTGTGTCGTCAGGGCGTCTGCGGCGAGTGCCGGGTCACCGTGCGGTCCGGTGTGCCGCTGCACCGCGACCTGTTCCTGTCCGCCGAGGCGAAGGCGGCCAACGACTCCCTCATGTGCTGCGTGTCGCGCGCCGAGGGCGACCGACTGGAGATCGATCTGTGACCGCACACCTGCCGACGACCGAGACCGCCCGCGACCTGATCGAGGGATTCGCGTTCCCGTTCCCCACCGACCAGTACCGGTACAGCACGAACGTCGAGCCGGCGCGGACGCCGGTGGTGACCCCGACCGGCCAGTGGGGCGACGCCGTCGTCGACGTCGACAGCGAGTACCGCCACGAGCTCGCGGAGCGCGAGCGCATCCTGGCGGCCGACCCGAGCCGCTACGCGGTGCTCGACCACATGCGCCCGGCGTGCTGGGACACGATGATCACGCTGATGCGCGAGCTCGCCCTGGCGCGGCCCGACACCATGAGCCTGGAGGCCCTCGGCGGTGGAGCGTTCGTCTGGACCAACCGGCTGCTCGACGTCGAGCAGCGGTTCACCCTGGCCGACGAGTCGACCCTGCCGATGGAGCCGCTGCGCTACATCGCGACGCAGGTGCAGGAGGACCTCGTGCTGCTGGACCAGCGCGACGACGACCTGTGGGGCGACGCCGGCGTGGTCACGTTCGCCGCCGACTGGTCGTTCGGCTTCGACGTCGGCATGAACTTCCTGGAGATCCACGGTCCGGTACCGCGCCTGCGCCAGACGGGGGTCATCACCCGGGCCCGCGAGTTCATCATGCGACTCCAGCCCGGCCAGGTGTACCGCCGCACCAACTGGACGCTCACGATCGGCCGGCGCCTCGACGTGTCGACGGAGCTCTACCCCGAGTGGGGACCCGACCGCCCGATGATCCAGACCGTCGACGACGAGACGTTCGGGCGTCTGGTGCACCTGCGCACCGAGGTGCAGCACCTCCTGCGCCTGCCCGAGTCGGGCGGGGTGCTGTTCCTCAGCCGCACCTACCTGCTGCCGTTCGCGGACCTCGCCACGGTCGAGCCGTGGCGTGCTCGCACGGCGGCGGTGCTCGCGGACCTTCCCGAGGACATGGCCGACTACAAGGGGGTCATCTCGTACCGCGACCGCGCGGTCGCCTGGCTCGAGGCCCGGGCACCGAGCTGAGGAGTTTCCTCACGGTGGACAGTGTTCACAGCCTGACATTCTCGGCGAAATCACGGCGAAACCGAGGGCCGATGGGATGAGGGCACTTCGTCACTCGCCCGAGGACGGAACAACACCCCCGATGCACTGACCAGGAGGACACCGTGACACCCGAGGAGACCCTCGCTTCCATGGGGTCGGTACTCACCGACTTCTTCTACTGGATGTCGATCGCGCTGATGATCGCCATCCATGCCGGATTCCTCGCCTACGAGGTCGGCGTCTCGCGGTCCAAGAACGTGCTCGCGACCGCGATGAAGAACCTGCTGACCTTCGCCGTCGTCGTCGCGACCTTCTTCTTCTTCGGCTGGTGGTTCTACAACGCGTTCTTCCAGTTCCCCGTCGGCCCGATCGACGCGGCCACGGCAGCGCTGCCCTGGAGCGAGGAGATGGGCCCGAACTCGGCGTCGGTGACCGGCGTCTTCTGGGGAGCGTTCGCGCTCTTCGCGGCGACGACCGGCTCGATCATGTCGGGCGCGGTGCTCGAGCGCATCCGCACCAGCGCGTTCCTCATCCTGACGACGGTCCTCGGCTCGATCGTCTGGATCATCGGCGCTGCGTGGGCGTGGCACGGATCGGGCTGGCTGCTCACGGAGTGGGGCTGGCACGACTTCGGCGCCGCCGGCTGCGTGCACCTGATCGCAGGGCTGTTCACGCTCGGCGTGCTGATGAACCTCGGCCCACGCATCGGTCGATTCGTCGACGGGAAGGCCATCACGATCCCGCCCCACAACCTGCCGCTCACGATGCTGGGCCTGATGCTGATCTTCATCGGCTTCTTCGGCTTCCTGATGGGGTGCGTGGTCTACACGAATGAGGGCTACTTCTCGATCTTCGGCAACCCGACGAACCTCTCGGCGGTCGCGTTCAGCACGCTCATGGGACTGGCGGGCGGCATCATCGGTGCCTACATCTCGTCTCGGGGCGAGCCGTTCTGGACGATCTCGGGCGGCCTCGCCGGCGTCATCTCCGTGGCTCCCGGCATGGACCTGTACCACCCCGCGGTCGCGTTCATCATCGCCGTCGTCGGTGGTCTGCTGATCCCGCAGCTGGGCAAGCTGCTCGAGAAGTTCGGCATCGACGACGTGGTCGGCGCCGTGACCGTCCACGGCGGCTGTGCCGCCTACGGCCTGCTCGTCTCGGGCTTCGTGCTCTGGGGCGTCCCGAACGTCGCCACGGCTGACTACGGCACCCCGCCCGACATCAACCCGCTCGGCCAGATCGGCGGCCTGGTCGTCCTCGCGGCCCTCGGCTTCGTCCCCGGCTACCTGATCTCCCTGCTGCT
>JALRKU010000086.1 GCA_023254755.1 Aeromicrobium sp.
AGCATCCGTTTCGCTCCTGGCCCGCTGCCACGTGGTCGCTGGGTCGCTCACGACTCGCCGGATGCCCGGCCGGTGCCGTCGGACCTCGAAGACTCCCGACCGCCGTGGACGTTACGGGTCGCATGGATCGACGACCGCGGAGACGTCCGAACGGGCCTCCCGTCACGAGCCGGGTTCGTGCGCCCGCTGCTTCAGCGAGCAGAGGACCTGATCGCCGCACACTTCTGCGGCGGGTGACGCGCCCGCGCGCGTTCGAGGTCGACGTCGAGGTCGAGCCGGGCGCCAACGAGGTGCGGTTGCTGGGTGAGTACAGCTGCGACTGGCCGCTGTGGGGGCGTGGCGGCGGCTCAGACGCCGATGACTGGCCCATGCTGTCGGCCGCGCTCGTCGAGCGACTCACCGCGTGGGGCGAGATCGCCGAACCCGACAGCGGTCGGTTGCCCGATCCCGCCGAGACCCGACGCCTCGTGATCGACGTGCAGTCCGAGCTGGGCGACCGCTATCACGTGAGGTCCCTGGACTGACGAGCAGCGGCCAAGCGTTCCGCCTGACGACCGGACGGCTCGGCGCGTGCTCGCCTCGCTGGTGTGGTCCAACCTCGACGCGAAGTGCCGACGGCACCACACCATGAAGGGCGCAGGAGTTCTCGGTCCGTCGGGTCTGACCCGGCCACGCCACAGCAGACCTCGCGGGCACGAGCCCACGTTCGATCTCTCCTTCGAGAGCCACCGCATCGACGAGATGGCGGTCCGCACCGGCTGACGGCTGTCGTCCTGACCCCCGAACGGGGGTCGGGCCGACACGGCGTTCCCGGACCGGCCTCGACGGCGGTCGCGCAGGCGCTACGGTTCTGCTGCCGTCCGAGGAGGTGCGTCGTGACGTCGCCCCAGCCGACGACCGCATGGTTCGCGCGCAGCGTCGACCAGTCGCTGCGCCAGGCGCTGCTCGTGGCGGTCGCCGTCTGGCAGGCCGTCATGGTGTGGGCCGTGCTGACGACCGACGACATCGACCCGGGAAGGCGGTGGGGCGTCGTCGGAGCGCACCTCGTGGTCGCGACGCTCGTCGTGCCGGTGCGGCGGGGCCGACTGCCGTTCTGGACGCTCCTCGTGATCCTGCACTGCCTGTGGCTGGCCGACCTGTGGATCACGCCGACGTTCGACGGCGCGCTGCTGCTCGCCTGCTGCTGGATGGGCAACCTGGTGTACCTGACAGGCGCTGCACTGCTCGGCCGCGTCGCCGGCAGCGTGACCCCGGTCGCCGGCGGCGCAGTCGTGGGCGTTGCGATCGCGGTGCTGCGCGACGACTGGCTGCCCGCGAACAGCGGTGCCTACGTGGTGACCGCCGTCGCGATCGTCGTGGCCGTGAGACTGGGACTGCCGGTGCTCGACCGGCTCGCGGCCTCCGCGGACGCCGAGGCCGAGCGGGCCGCCGCCGAGCGGCGTGAGGCCCTGGCCGCCCGTCGCGCAGGACTGGAGGCCGCCGAGGACGCCCGCGTCATGCACGACACGATCATCAACACGCTCGGCGCGGTGGCCAACGGGGCCGCGACGGCCACGCCCGCTGACGCGATCCGGGAGCGCTGTGCCGCCGACGCCACGCGCATCCGTGCACTGCTCGAGGGGCGCGACGACGTCACGGTCGGGGAGCTCGCCGTCGTCGGCGGCTCCGAGGGCTCCGTGACCGTGCACCGGCACGGACTGGGCGAGGACGACCTGACGCGTCAGGAGGCGCTCCTGGACCCGAGGGTCGTGCGCGCGATCTCCGGAGCGGCGCGTGAGGCGGTGCGCAACGCGGCTCGCCACGCCGGTGTCGACAGCGTCGTCGTCGAGACGTCGCGCGTCGGTGACGACCTCGTCCTCGTGATCCAGGACGACGGCGTCGGCTTCGACGGACGCCCGGTGCCGGGGCGCGGTCTCCAGACCTCCGTGATCGATCGGATCGTCGAGGTGGGTGGCCGGGTCGTGGTCACGTCGGCGCCCGGGGCCGGCACCCGGGTGCGGATCGTCTGCCCGATCGGCGGCGGTGCGGCCACGGCCGATCCGGCGCCCGACGCCACCGATCACGACGCCGTGGTGGGGAATCTCCTCCACCGCGCGTGCTGGACGTGGACCGCCGGCGTGGTGGGTGTCGGAGTGGCCATCGAGGCGGTCAACCGTGCCGGACGACTCACCGCGACCTACGCGATGCTGCTGATCGTCGCCCTCTCGGGGCTGGTGTCGTGGGCCGTCCTGCGCCGCCGTGCCTCGCTGCCCGTGACGGTTCGGACGCTGCTCGTCGTCGCGCTGTGCGGAGGGTTCGTGGTCGGTCTCGCCGGCGTCGACTACGGGCGCGAGGACGTCCTGTACTACCAGGCCATCGGGATCACGCCGATCATCGCGATCCTGGTCGTCACTCGCAGCCGGCCCCGGTTCCTGACGGCGCTCGGAGCGCTAGCGGTCACCGCGCTGGCGGTCGCCGTGGTCCTGGCGACCAGGACGTCCGCGGACGGCGCGGTCGTGGTCGTCGCCGTCGCACCGGCACTCGGGGTAGGCGTCGGGTGGTGGGGCTTCGCGGCGCTGGTCGACCGCGTCGTGGCCGACATCGCCGCCGACCGTCGCCGCGAGCTCGCGGCCAGGGTCGACGCGGCGACCCGCCGCGCCGTGCTGGTCTCGCGACGGCGCTGGCGGGTCGCCGGTCTGCGGACGTCGCTGGAGCTCCTCGACGACCTGGCGTCCGGCCGCGTCGAGCCGGGCGATGCGGCCGTGCGCCGGCGCAGCGGCGACGAGGAGCAGTACCTGCGCCAGCTCACCCTGCTGAGCCCGGACGCTCCGCGCATGGGGACCTGGTTCGCGCGGGCGCTGGTCGACGCCCGAAGCCGCGGCGTCAGCCTGACGGTGCACAGCGGCGACGTCGACGCCCCTGACGACGCCGTCGCGCGGGCGATGGGTGCCGTCGCGCTGGCCGCGGTCGCCAGGGCTCCGGCCGCCGGCTCGCTCGTGGTGAGCCTGTTCCCCGGCCCCGCGCTGATCGTGGTCGGCTCGCTCGCGATCGTGGGCGCCTCGGCCGAGGTCCCGCTGCCCGGCGGGTGGACGTCAGGCGAGACGACGACGGGCGTGCAGCACGTGGTGGAGATCGTCGTCGACGCGACCACCGCGACCGGCCGGTGACATAGGCTCTGGCCGTGGACCAAGCAGGCGCCGACTACTGGCGGGTCGCCGTCGTGGAGGACCACCGCCTGCAGCGGACCCGTACCGAGGAGGTCGTCGGGGCCGAGGCCGGACTGCGTGTCGTGTTCAGCGGCGAGACGCTGCCGGACTTCATCGCCTGGGTGCGCACCTGCGCGCCGCGTCACCGGCCGCATCTGCTGATCCTCGACCTCGGCGTCGACCGCGGCCCCGACGTCGATCCCGACCACGTGCGTCGGCTGGTCGATGCGGGCCTGCGGGTGCTGGTGCTCTCTGCGCTGGCGTCACCGCGCCAGGTCCGGGCCGTGGTCAAGGCCGGAGTCGGTGGCGTCGTGGGCAAGCGGGACACCGAGGAGGACCTGGTCGCCGCGGTCTGGGCCGTGATGCGGCGAGAGCACTGGATCACCTCGGAGCTGGCCGCGGTGCTGGCCGGCGACACCTCCCGGCCGCGGCTCAGCGACCAGGAGGAGAGGGCGCTCGCGCTCTACGCGTCCGGGCTCACGTTGCCGTCGGTCGCGCAGTCGCTCGGCGTCCAGCGCGACACCGCCAAGAAGTACATCGAGCGCGCGAGGGTCAAGTACGCCGAGGCCGGTCGCCCCATTCCGACCAAGGTCGACATGCATCGCGAGGCGCGGCGCGACGGCTTGCTCGACGACGTCTGAACGACCTCGCACCCCCCGGCCGCGCCGTGAGGCTGGCCGTAGACTGGCGCGTCGAGCAGGACCGAGCAGGAGGTGTGCGGTGAGCGAGCAGGTCACGGCGATCGTGCTGGCGGCGGGCGCGGGCACGCGGATGAAGTCGCGACGCGCCAAGGTGCTGCACGAGGTCGCGGGTCGCAGCATGATCGAGCACGCCCTGCAGGCGGTCGCCGGCGTCGGGGCACAGCGCACCGTGGCCGTCGTCGGTCACCAGCGCGAGCAGGTCACCGAGGCCGTCAGCACGGCGCACCCCGAGGTGCTGCTGGCGGTCCAGGAGGAGCAGCGGGGCACCGGCCACGCCGTCGCGATCGCGCTCGACGCCCTCGACGGCGCGATCGACGGTCGCGTCGAGGGCACGGTCCTGGTGACCTACGCCGACGTGCCGCTGCTGACCGGCGAGACGCTCACGACCCTCGTCGCCGAGCACCGCGACGCCGGCCGCGCCGTCACGATCCTGTCGTCCGAGGTCGCCGACCCCCGGGGCTACGGGCGCATCCTGCGCGACGCCGACGGGGCCGTCACCGCGATCCGCGAGGACCGCGACGCCACCGAGGCCGAGCGTGCCGTCAGCGAGATCAACAGCGGCATCCTGGCGGTCGACGCCGCCTTCCTGGCGCGCGCCGTCCGCTCGCTCGACAGCGGCAACGCGCAGGGCGAGCTGTACCTGACCGACATCGTGTCCGCCGCGGTCGGGGAGGGCCTGCCGGTCGGCGCCCACGTGCTGGAGGACGTCTGGCAGACCGAGGGCGTCAACGACCGGGCCCAGCTCGCGCGTCTCGGCCGCGAGCTCAACCGCCGTCTGGTGGCCCACTGGATGGCCGAGGGCGTGACCGTGGTCGACCCCGCCACGACCTGGATCGACTCGATGGTCTCGATCGGCGCCGACACCACGATCCACCCCGGCACCCAGCTGCTGGGCGCCACGTCGATCGGCGAGGGCGCCACGATCGGCCCCGACACGACGCTGGTCAACCTCGAGGTCGGCGACGACGCGAGCGTCGTGCGCACCCATGCGACCGACGCCGTGATCGGCGCCGGTGCGACGGTCGGACCGTTCAGCTACCTGCGTCCCGGCACGGTCCTCGAGGCCGGCGCCAAGGTCGGCGCGTTCGTCGAGGTCAAGAACTCCACGATCGGCGAAGGCGCCAAGGTGCCGCACCTGAGCTACGTCGGCGACGCCGACGTCGGCGAGGGGGCCAACGTCGGTGCCGGCACGATCTTCGCCAACTACGACGGCGAGACGAAGCACCGCAGCCGCATCGGGCGTCACGCCCGCACGGCGTCCAACAACACCTTCGTCGCCCCGGTCGAGGTCGGCGACGGCGCGTTCACCGGCGCCGGCGCGACCATCCGCGAGGACGTCCCGCCGGGGGCGCTGGCGGTCAGCGCGGGACCACAGAGGACGATGGGGGGGTGGGTGGCCCGCAAGCGCCCCGGCTCGGCGTCGGCCGAGGCCGCGGAGCGGGCCGCCGGTCAGTCCGAGCCGTCCGATGGAGCAGCACCCGGTGAGTAGCCTCTCGAAGCGTGTCCCGACCAAGAACCTGATGCTGTTCTCGGGACGGGCCCACCCCACGTTGGCGGAGGAGGTGGCCGAGCTCCTCGAGACGACGCTCGTGCCGACCACCGCCTACGACTTCGCCAACGGCGAGATCTACGTCCGCTTCGACGAGTCCGTGCGCGGCTGCGACGCCTTCGTGATCCAGAGCCACACGGCGCCGATCAACGAGGCGATCATGGAGCA
>JALRKU010000268.1 GCA_023254755.1 Aeromicrobium sp.
ACCGCCGAGGGCTATCCGTTCCCCACCAACCTCGACCTCGACCAGCCCGTCGGCGGCCTCACCCCGCCGTCCCAGGCGCAGATCGTCACGACGGCGCTCGACGAGGACTGGGAGCCGGCACGGCTCGACGCCGAGCTCGACGAGCACGACGCACGCCGTCGCACCGATGGCTGACCTCCAGGATCGCGTCGTCCTCGTCAGCGGCGGCACCCAGGGCGTGGGTGCCGCCGCCGCTCGGGCCGCGGTCCGCGAAGGTGCCCGGGTCGTCGTGACCGGGCGCCGTGTCGACGTGGGGGAGCGGGCCGCGCGCGACCTCGGTGTGGTCTTCGTCCCGTGCGACGTCGCCGACGTGGACCAGTGCCGGGCAGCGGTCGCGGCCACGGTGGAGCGGTTCGGCAGGATCGACGGGCTGGTCGACGCGGCGGCCACGACCTCGCGCGGCACGCTGCTCGACACGACCGTCGAGGACCTGGACCACCACTACGCGGTGAACCTCCGGGCGCCCTTCGTGCTCATGCAGGCGGCGGTCGCCGACATGGTGCGCCGCGGGGAGCCGGGCACGATCGTCAACGTCATCACGATGACCTCGCACGGCGGTCAGCCGTACCTGGCCGCGTACGCCGCGACCAAGGCCGGCCTGGCCGGACTCACCCGCAACGTGGCCCACGCGCACCGCTGGGACCGGATCCGCGTCAACGGCGTCAACATCGGCTGGACGCAGACCGAAGGCGAGGACGCGACGCAACGCCGCTTCCACGGGGGCGGCGACGACTGGCTCGAGAAGGCGACCGCCGCGCAGCCGATGGGCAAGCTCGGCCAGCCCGACGAGATCGCCGCCCTGGTGACCCTGCTGCTGTCCGACCGCTCGGGCGTCGTCACCGGCTCGGTGATCGACTGGGACCAGAACGTGCTGGGCGCGCACGACTGACGACGAACCTCGCGCGTGGTGGCGTACGCCATCGGCGAACAGGGCGTGTTTCCGCGTGTGTCGGAGCGACCTGCCCTCTAGGGTCGAGGACGTGAACACCACTCCTCAGCCCCACGCCATGGCCGGCGAGGCCGGGCCGTCCGACCTCGACGGGCACATCTACCAGCGGCTCCTCAAGGAGCGCATCGTGTTCCTCGGGTCCGAGGTCCGCGACCAGAACTCCAACGCGATCGCAGCGCAGATGCTGCTGCTGAACGCCGAGGACCCCGAGGCCGACATCTTCCTCTACATCAACAGCCCCGGCGGTTCCGTCGACGCCGGCATGGCCATCTACGACACGATGCAGTTCATCTCGAACGACGTCGCGACGTTCGGCATGGGTCTGGCCGCCTCGATGGGCCAGTTCCTGCTGGCCGCGGGTGCGCCGGGCAAGCGCTACGCCCTGCCGCACGCGCGCATCATGATGCACCAGCCCTCGGGCGGCATCGGCGGCTCCGCGTCGGACATCAAGATCCAGGCCCAGCAGTCGATCCTGCTCAAGAAGCAGCTCAACCAGCTGCAGTCGCAGCACACCGGCCAGTCGATCGAGCAGATCGAGAACGACGCCGACCGCGACCGCTGGTTCACCCCGGACCAGGCCAAGGAGTACGGCTTCATCGACCAGGTCGTCACCAACGCGCAGGAAGTCAAGGAGGCCAAGGCATGAGCTACTACATCCCGCAGTGGGAAGAGCGCA
>JALRKU010000291.1 GCA_023254755.1 Aeromicrobium sp.
GGCATCCCGTACGTGATCCCGCTCGTGGCGGTCCTCTTCATCGCGATGACCTTCGTCCTGGGGCGCACGAGCTACGGCCGGCACATCTACGCGGTCGGCGGGAACGCCGAGGCGGCCCGTCGAGCGGGCATCGCCGTCGACCGGATCCGCGTGTCGGTGTTCATCTGGTGCTCCGGCCTCGCGGCGGTGAGCGGCATCGTCCAGGCGTCGTACGTGGGCAAGGTGTCGACGTCGTCGGGCGGCGGCAACACGCTGCTGTACGCGGTGGCGGCGGCGGTCATCGGCGGCACCAGCCTCTTCGGCGGCAAGGGCAAGGCCCGCGACGCGGTGATCGGCGGACTGGTGATCGCGACGATCGCCAACGGCCTCGGCCTGCTGAACCAGGCGGCGTACATCAACTTCGTCGTCACCGGTGGAGTCCTGCTCCTGGCGGCCAGCGTCGACGCGGTCTCGCGGCGGCGTCGGTCGGCCTCGGGTCTGGGCTGACCGGTGGTCGCGGCAGGGCGCGCGGGCGTCGGCACGAACCAGGAGAGCGTCCGTCGGCACAACCTGGGCACCGCCCTGGGACACGTGCACACCGACGGACGGATCTCCCGTGCCGAGCTCACCGCCCGGATGGGCCTGAACCGCAGCACCATCGCGGGCCTGGTCAGCGAGCTCGAGTCGCTGGGACTCGCTGAGCAGGGCAAGGCCCGTGCGGCGCGCGTGGGCGCCGGCCGACCGTCGGTCGACGTGTCGGCCGGTTCCGGCGCCCACGTGCTCGCCGTCGACGTCCGGGTCGACGGGCTGGTCGTGGCCCGGGTCGGGCTGGGCGGCGTCGTCCAGGCGAGGGCCAGCGGCCCCGCGGCAGCCGGGCACGACCCGGCCGCGACGGCCGACTCGGTCGCCGACCTGGCACGCCTCGTCCTGAAGGACGCGCCGCGCGAGGCGCGCCTGGTCGGTGTCGGCGTCGGCGCCCCGGGCATGATCCGAGCGGGCGACGGCGTGGTGCGTCTGGCCCCGAACCTGGAGTGGCACGACGTCCCGTTCGCCCAGATGCTGGCGGAACGACTCGACCTGGACCACCTCCCCGTCATGGCGAACGACGCCGATCTCGGTGCGCTGGCCGAGCACCTGCGCGGTGCGGCCGTGGGCGTCGACGACCTGGTGTACCTGTCGGGCGAGGTCGGCGTCGGTGCCGGCGTGATCGTCGGCGGGGCACCCCTCACGGGTGCGGGCGGCTACGCGGGCGAGATCGGGCACCTGCCGTTCCAGCCCGACGGGCGCGCCTGCCACTGCGGGTCGCGCGGCTGCTGGGAGACCGAGGTCGGTGGGCACGCGATCGCGGCCGCGATCGGCTGCCCGCCCGACCGGATCACGTCGCTCGGCGAGGTCCTCGACGGCCTCTCCGAGACGCCACGGGAGCTGCACCGGGTCGCCGACCAGCTCGGACGGGGACTGGCCGGCATCGTCAACCTGCTGAATCCCCGCGTGATCGTCCTGGGCGGCTTCCTGCGGTCGCTGCTGCCCCTCATCGCGCAGGAGGTGCGTGACGCGATGGTCGACCAGGCGCTGAGCGCTCCGTACGAGCAGGTTCGCGTCGCGCTGCCGGGACTCGGCGGTGACTCCGTGCTGGTGGGAGCGGCCGAGCTGGCCTTCGCGGACCTGATGCTCGATCCGGTCGCGCGACTCGGGGCCTCGGCGTAGCCGCGACGATCAGGGGAGCAGCGACCCGGTGAGCACCGGGTCGAGGGCGTGCTCGGCCGCGCCGATCGCGGCGGCCTGCAGACCCAGGGGGCTGAGGAGCAGCTCGGGCCGGTGCAGGTCGGCGAAGGTCAGCCGCTCGCCGATCACCTCCTCGGCGGCCGGCACGAGCCACGGCGCCAGCGGCACGAAGTAGCCGCCGAGCACCACGACCTCGGGGTCGGCGAACCCCGCGAGCGCGGCGACGCCGTGCCCGACGTGCCGACCGATCAGGGCGATGCCCTCGGCGACGGCGGGGGTGTCGGGAGCTGCCGCTGCGATGCGCTCGGCGCTGGCCCACGGCGTGGACGCCTCGGTGACCCCCGTCGCCGCCAGCGCGGCGCGCAGGCCGACCGACGCCTCCCAGCAGCCCGTGCGACCGCAGCCGCACCGCGCCGCGGGATCGCCGAGCGGGAGGTGTCCGACCTCGCCGGCGAACCCGCCGTGACCCCGCACCACGGCGCCGTCGACGATCCAGCCCGCGCCGATGCCGACGGTGCCCGTCACGTACAGCGCGCTGTCGACCCCGGACGCCTGTCCGTGGCTCGACTCACCGACCGCCGCGCAGTTGGCGTCGTTGTCGACGACCGTCCCCGCGACGCCGGTCGCTGCGTCGATCGACGCGGCGAGGTCACGATCGCGCCACTGCAGGTTGGGCGCCCACCGCACCGTGCGGCGGTCGGACGCGACCAGGCCGGGGACCGCGACCGCGCAGCCGGCGATCCGGCCGCCGGCCGCCCGCACGTCGTCGGCCCGCTCGGCCGCCACCTGGGTGACGACGTCCCACGGCGTCTCGTCGCCGACGGGCACCGTCTCCGCGTGGCGGACCGTGCCGCCGACGTCGAGCGAGACCGTGGCGACGTAGTCGACGTTGACCTCGAACCCCAGGCCGAGCACGTCCGCGCCGGTCAGCGCGACGGTGCGTCCGGGACGGCCGCGACCGGTCGTCAGCTCACCGGTCTCCGCGGCGAGGCCGGCCGACTCCAGGTCGGTCACGATCGACCCGACCGTGGCCTTCGCCAGTCCCGTGCGCCGTGACAGGTCGGTGCGGGTGGTGGGGCCGTCGGCGCGGAGCACGCCGAGCACGCGGGCGGTGTTGCGCCGCCGCAGCTGCTCGACCTGCCCCGCACCGGACGACGCCACGATCAGCGCACCCCGTACAGGTGCTCGAGCGCGAGCTGGTCGAGCCGCTCGAACCCGGCGCCACGGGCGCCGAGAGCCTCGACGTCGGGCGTGGCGGCGGACTCCAGGTCCGCCCAGCCCTCTCCGTCGGCCAGCGTCGGCGTCGCGAGCTCGGGCAGCCGGGCGGCCTCCAGCGCCTCCTGGACCTCGGGATCGGCGCGGAACGCGAGCGCCTTCTCCCGCAGCACCAGGTAGTTGGTCATGCAGGCCTGAGCGGCGACCCACACTCCCTCGTCGTCCTCGGTGCGGGGCGTCTTGAAGTCGAAGTGCACCGGCCCGTCGTACCCGCCCGCGAGCAGGGTGTCGACGACCCAGAAGGCGCCGCGGACGTTGCCCGCGCCGAAGCGGAAGTCCTGGTCGTAGCGGGGGCCAGTCTGGCCGTTGAGGTCGATGTGGAAGAGCTTGTCGTGCCACAGCGCCTGCGCGTAGCCGTGGGCCGCGTTGAGGCCGGCCATCTCCTCGTGACCGATCTCGGGGTTGAGGCCGACCAGCTCGGGACGCTCGAGCTCGTCGATGAACGCGAGGGCGTGGCCGATCGTGGGGAGGAGGATGTCGCCGCGCGGCTCGTTCGGCTTGGGCTCCAGCGCGAAGCGGAGGTCGTAGCCGCGATCGGTGACGAACTCGCCGAGCACGTCGAACGCCTCCTTGTACCGGCTGAGCGCGGCCTGGACGTCCTTCGCGGCGCCGGACTCGGCACCCTCGCGGCCGCCCCACGCGACGTAGACCTTCGCACCGAGCTCGGCCGCGAGGTCGACGTTCCGCATGACCTTCTTGATCGCGTAGCGGCGGACGTCGCGGTCGTTGGAGGTGAAGCCGCCGTCCTTGAAGATCGGCTGGCTGAACAGGTTGGTCGTCGCGGTGGTCACCACCAGGCCGGTGTCGGCCAGGCCCTTCTTCCAGCGGTCGATGATCTGCTGCCGCGGCGCCTCGTCGGTGCCGAACGGGATCAGGTCGTCGTCGTGGAAGTTGACGCCGTAGGCACCCAGCGACGCGAGCTTCTCCAGCGCGTACACGGGGTCCATGTCGGCCCGGGTGGGTTCGCCGAACGGGTCGCGCCCGGCGTAGGCGACGGTCCAGAGGCCGAAGGAGAACTTGTCCTCGGGCGTGGGGGTGGGAACGGTCATCGTGCTTCCTCTCGTGCGGTGCTCTCGTGGTCGCGCAGTCGCGCGTAGGCGTCGCGGACCTCGGGGGTCGGTGCGGCGTCGTGGGTCTCGGACGGGACGTCGGGCCAGCGGGGTGCCTCGGCTGCCCCGGAGAGCGCCCAGGCGGCCTGGCGGGCGGCGCCGCGGGCGACGTACTCGCCGGGCGCGGGGATCGTGACGGGCCGACCGAGCACGGCCGGCGCCAGGGTCCGGACGGCCTCGTTGCGGGCCGCGCCGCCGACCATCAGGACCCGGCGGGGGGTCAGCCGGGTGATCGAGCTCAGGTGGTCGACCAGGTCGGCCAGCGAGCACAGCAGCGCCTCGACCGCGGCGCGGGCGACGTCCTCGCGGGTGGTCGACGTGGTCAGGCCCGCCCAGGTGCCGGTCGCGTCGGGACGGTTCGGCGTGCGCTCGCCGTCGTAGTACGGCAGGACGGTGAGCCCGCGGGCGCCGGGGGTCGAGGCGAGGGCCAGTCGCGCCAGCTCGTCGTGGTCGACGCCGAGCAGCCGCGACTGCAGCTCCAGGATCCGAGCCGCGTTGATCGTGACCGACAGCGGCAGGAAGCGGCTCGTCGCGTCGGCGAACCCGGTGACGCTGCCGGTGCCGTCGACGACAGGCTCCGTCGCGATCGCGGAGGCGACGCCGGAGGTGCCGATCGACAGCACGACGTCGCCGGGTTGCAGGTCGAGTCCCAGTGCTGCCGCGGCGTTGTCGCCAGCGCCGGCGCCGATCACGAGGCCGCCGGGCGTCGTGGCCGCGACCTGGTGGGACGCCACGACCCTCGGCAGGTCGACGGCGTGGCCGACGGCCTGTTCCGCCAACCCGGGCAGCCAGTGGTCCTCGGCGGTCGACCAGTAGCCCGTTCCGGAGGCGTCGCTGCGATCGGTGAACACCTCGCCGCCCGAGACGTGGCGCGACACGTAGTCGTGGGGGAGCAGCACCTGGGAGACCCGGGCGGCGGCGTCGGGCTCGTGGTCGCGCAGCCAGCGCAGCTTGGTCGACGTGAACGACGCCACCAGGACGCTGCCGATCGTCGCGGCGCACGCGGCAGGCCCGCCGAGCTCGGCCACCAGGGCCTCGGCCTGAGGAGCGGACCGGGTGTCGTTCCAGAGCAGGGCGTCGTGGACCGGGCGTCCGTCGCGGTCGAGCGCGACCATGCCGTGCTGCTGGCCCCCGACCGCGAGTGCGGCGGCACGGGGGAGCAGTCCGTCGGTCGCCGCGTCGAACGCGTCGAGCCAGGCGCGCGGGTCGACGGCCGTGCCGTCGGGGTGCGGCGCCGAGGCCTGCTCCACCACGGTCCCGTCGGTGGCGTCGACCAGGAGCGCCTTGGTCGACTGCGTCGACGAGTCGATCCCCAGGACCAGGTCGGTGTGAGCCACGACACCCATTTTGTACGAGTCCTGAACAAAGTCAAGTCGCGGCCCGCCCACGGCCGCTCTCCGTGACCGGTCGTGCGATGTTCGCGGGTGCGCGGCGACGCGACGACGTGCCCGCCGCGCGACGAGACGTCCCGATCCGGCCGACCTAGGGTGGAGAGGTGACGATCCACTCGGACCATCCGTTCGTGCCGCCCGAGGGCGAGCGGGACCCGCTGCGACGCCTGCGGGGGCGGATCGCGGCGCCGGTCACTGTGTGGGCGTCGGGTCGGGGCGCCGGACGGACCGGGCTCACGGTGTCGTCCGTGGTCGTCGCGGACGGCGAACCGCCCCGGGTCCTCGGCCTCGTCGACGGCGACTCCGACCTGTGGAGCCCGCCGCCCGGCGTGCTCGTCGTCAACCTGCTGTCGGCACGGCACCGCTTCCTGGCCGACGCCTTCGCCGGCACGGCCCCGGCTCCGGGAGGACCGTTCCGGCTCGCTGAGTGGGACGACACCGCGTGGGGTCCGGCGCTGCGCGGCGCCGCCGGCTGGGTGGGTCTGCGGCTGGAGCCAGGCGCCCGGACGGCCGGCTGGCGGGTGCTCGTCGAGGGCGTCGTCGAGCACGTCGAGGTGGGCGACGACGACCCGCTCGTGCACCTGCGCGGTCGCTACGTCGACCCGGGTCACCTGAAGGGCTGACCTGGGCCGGCGCCGTTATGCTGGCGGGCATGGCCGGAACAGCGCACGACGACGTCGACGGCGGTCTCGTCGACGTCCTCGGGACGATCGCGGGACCGGCCGACGTCAAGGCGCTCGACCGCGAGGGGCTCGACCGGCTGGCCGACCAGATCCGCGAGCGCCTGATCGACGCCGTCGCCTGCAACGGCGGACACCTTGGCCCCAACCTCGGGGTCGTGGAGCTCGGCATCGCGCTGCACCGCGTGTTCGACTCGCCCGCCGACCGCATCGTGTGGGACACCGGCCACCAGGCCTACGTGCACAAGATGCTCACCGGGCGCGCGAGCCAGTTCGGCGGACTGCGCACCGAGGGGGGCCTCTCGGGCTATCCCAGCCGCGCCGAGTCCGAGCACGACTGGGT
>JALRKU010000305.1 GCA_023254755.1 Aeromicrobium sp.
ACTCCAACGGGGCCGAGCAGGTCGCGGTGCGGGCGCGCGACGCAGGCTTCGAGGTCATCTACCAGGGCATCCGGCTGACGCCGGCGCAGATCGTGGCGGCCGCGGTGGCCGAGGACGTCCACGCCGTCGGGCTGTCGATCCTGTCCGGCTCCCACATGGAGCTGGTGCCCGAGGTGCAGCGGCTGCTGGCCGAGGAGGGCGTCACCGACGTGCCCGTCATCGTCGGCGGGATCATCCCCGAGTCCGACGCGCGCAGGCTCGAGGCGTCGGGCGTCGCGGCGGTGTTCACGCCCAAGGACTTCGGCATGACCGACATCATGGGTCGCATCGTCGACGAGATCCGCAAGGCCAAGGGACTGGCCTGACCCCTAGTTCAGGGTGCGGTAGTCGGCGGGGAGCGCCTCGCCGCGCTGCGTCGCGCCCTCGACGAGGTCCTGGAACGCCATCAGGGCGACGGACTGGCTGAACGGTCCGAACGACACGCGGGCGACCCCGAGCTCGGCCATCCGCGGCAGCGGCACGCACCCGGGTGCCGCGATGAGCGAGAGTCGCTGGGGTCCCCACTCCGCGACGAACGTGGCGACGTCGTCCTCGGTGACGTGGCCCGGGACGAACACCACGGGAGCACCGGCCGCCAGGTAGGCCGCGCCGCGCTCGAGGGCGTCGGCAAGCACGTCGTCGTGCGGTCGGTCACCGGCGCGCAGGAACGCGTCGGTCCGGGCGTTCAGCACGAACTCGGGGACGCCGGCCGCGTCGGCGGCGCCGAGTGCGGCCTCGACCGCCGCCACGGCCTCGGGCAGCGGCTTCATCTGGTCCTCCAGGTTCGCCCCGACGGCCCCCACGTCGATCGCGCGACGCATCGTCTCGGCCGGGTCGCCGTAGCCGGCCTCGAGGTCCGCCGTGACGGGGAGGTCGGTCGCGGCCACGACGCGCCGCACCATGTCGAGCATCTCGTCGCGTGGGATGCGCTCGCCGTCCTCGTGGCCGAGCGTCGCGGCGACCGAGTGGCTGGCCGTCGCGAGGGCCGTGACGCCCTCGACGGACGCGGCGACACGTGCCGAGACGGCGTCCCAGACGTTGACGAGGATCAGCAGCTCGGGGGAGCGGTGCAGGTCGAGCAGGACACGAGCGCGGTCGGTGACGGTCACGTGTCGAGGCTAGTCCGCGTGATGGTGGTCCCCGCCGCGGATCACTAGGCTCGACCCGTCGTCAGGCGGCCAGGTCGACCTTGGTCTCGGAGCCCTTCTTCGAGGACTTCTTGACCTTGACCAGCTTGCGCTTCTTGACGGTGTAGCCCTCGGGAAGGCGGCCTTCCTGCATCATCCGAATCGGGCAGCGCTTGCACTTGGGCTTGCTCGAGCAGCACTTCTTCTTCGGGGGCTTGGGCACCACGTCACGATATCAGCGATAGGTGAGGCTCGCCTTCGTGCGAGAGGATGGGAGCATGGGACACATGGCAGCACCTGCATTCGTCGAGAAGCTCAACGAGCAGCTCGGCTACGAGTTCGGAGCCCACCAGCAGTACGTCGCCATCGCCACGTACTACGACGCGCTGACGATGCCCCAGATGGCCGCGCTGTTCTACCAGCAGGCCCTGGAGGAGCGCGACCACGCGATGATGATGGTGCAGTACCTGCTCGACAGCGACGAGGTGCCGCAGATCCCGGCGCTCGACGCCCCGCGCAGCGACTTCGCGAACGTCATCGAGCCCGTCGAGGCGGCCCTGGCGCAGGAGAAGCGGGTCACGGAGCAGATCAACGAGCTCACCCGCATCGCGCGTGAGAACCACGACTACGCGTCGGACCAGTTCATGCAGTGGTTCATCAAGGAGCAGGTCGAGGAGGTCGCGAAGATGAGCGACCTGCTGGCCGTCGTGACCCGGTCGAAGGACGACTACGAGCGCATCGAGGCCGGGGTCGCGCGCGAGGACCGCGGCGAGGGCAGCG
>JALRKU010000499.1 GCA_023254755.1 Aeromicrobium sp.
CACCGCGGCGACCTCGACGTCGAGGTCGCGGCTGAGCAGGTGCTGGGTCGCGACCACCGTGACGGCGACACCGCGGTGCCGCAGGGCGCACGCGGTCTCGAGCCCGAGTGGCCCCGCCCCGATCACGACGGCCCGCTCGGCGTTGAGCGTCGCGGCCGTGATGTCGCGGGCGTCGTCGAGCCGGCGCACGACGTGCGCTCCGCGCGGAAGCTCGTCGCGCAGGCCGGGCACGGGCACGACGCGGGCGCGGGCTCCGGTCGCGAGCACCAGCACGTCGTACGCGACGTCGCCGTCGGTCGTCTCGACGACCCGCCGCGGCCGATCGATGCCGAGCACCCTGACGCCGGTGCACACCTGCACGTTCTCGCCCGACGGGACGGGCAGCGTCAGCGTGGCCAGGTCGGCGCGCCCCGCGACGAGCTCGGTGAGGAGCACGCGGTTGTAGGGCTCGCACTCCTCGTCGCCGAGCAGCACGACGTCGGCGGTCGGGTCGGCGCGCACCAGCTCGTCGACGAAGCGGCTGCCGACCATGCCGGCACCGACCACGACGACGCGACGCCCGCTGGTCATGCGTGGACCCTCTCGACGCGCACCGCGCACACCTTGAACTCCGGCATCCCCGAGACGGGGTCGGTCGCAGCACTCGTGAGCCCGTTCACCATGCCCTCGTCGGCGAAGTGGAACGGCACGAAGACCGTGTCGGGCCGGACGTCGGCGCTGATCCTCGCCCGGGCCACGAGCGTGCCGCGGCTCGACGTGACCCTGACGTCCTCGCTGCCGTCGACCCCGAGGCGGTGCGCGAGGACCGGGTGGATCTCGACGTGCGCGTGCGGCATCGAGTCGTTGAGCTTCGCGACCCGGCGGGTCTGCGCGCCCGACTGGTAGTGCTGCAGGACCCGGCCCGTCACGAGCCACACGGGCGCGCCGTGGCGCAGCGGGTCGTCGGGGCCGACAGGTCGCACCGCGACCATGCGGGCCCGACCGGACGCCGTGGGGAACTCGTCGGCGAACAGTCGCGGGGTGCCGGGGTGGTCCTCGCTCGGGCACGGCCAGTACAGCGCCTCCCCCGCGTCGAGACGCTCGTAGCTGATGCCGCCGTAGTCCGCGCGACCGCCCGCGCTGGCGCGCCGCAGCTCGTCGAACACCTCGCGCGGATCGGTGGACCACGTGCCGGGCGCGTCGAGCCGCTGCGCGAGCTCGGCCATGACCTCGAGCTCGGACCTGACTCCGGGCGGCGGCGCCACCGCCCGGCGGCGACGCAGCACGCGCCCCTCGAGGCCCGTCATGGTGCCCTCCTCCTCGGCCCACTGGGTCACGGGCAGCACGTAGTCGGCCAGCAGTGCGGTCTCGGACGGCACGACGTCGCACACGACCAGCAGGTCCAGGGCGGCAAGGCCCTCCCGCACGACGGCGGCGTCGGGAGCGCTCACGACGACGTTGCTGCCGTGCACGAACAGGGCCCGTGGACCGCCGGGACGGCCGATCCCCCGCAGCAGCTCCACCGCCGGCACCCCGGGTCCCGGGAGCACGTCGGGGTCGACGCCCCAGACCGCCGCCACGTGCTCGCGGGCCGCCGGGTCGGCGATCATCCGGTAGCCCGGCAGCTGATCGGCCTTCTGCCCGTGCTCGCGTCCGCCCTGACCGTTGCCCTGGCCGGTGATCGCTCCGTACCCGCCGCGCTCGGCCCCCACCAGCCCGAGCGCGAGTGCCAGGTTGATCGCTGCCGTCACGGTGTCGGTGCCGTCGACGTGCTGCTCCACGCCGCGCCCCGTGAGCACGAACGCGCCCCGCCCGCCGCGCGACGGACTCGCGGCGGCCAGCCGCTGGGCGACCCGACGCACCTGGGTCTCCGGCACCCCGGTCGTCGCGGCCACGCGCTCGGGCCACCACTCGGCGACGCTGCGCCGGACGGCGTCGAGACCCTCGACCCGCGCCGCCAGATAGGCGTCGTCGGCCAGTCCTTCGGCCAGGACCACGTGGAGCAGGCCGAGCAGCAGGACCAGGTCGGTGCCGGGCACCGGCTGGACGTGCTCCCCCGCGCCGTCCTCGGTCAGGCGCGCGGTCGCGCTGCGGCGCGGATCGACGACGACCAGTCCGCCGCGCTCGCGCACCGGCCCGAGATGCTGCACCGCGGGCGGCATCGTGTCGGCCAGGTTGCTGCCGAGCAGCAGCACGACGTCGGCGTCACGCACGTCGGTCAGCGGGAACGGCAGGCCGCGGTCGACACCGAGCGAGCGGTTGGCCGCCGCCGCGGCGGACGACATGCAGAAGCGGCCGTTGTAGTCGATCGTGGGGGTGCGCAGCGCGAGCCGGGCGAACTTGCCCAGCTGGTACGCCTTCTCGTTCGTCAGGCCGCCACCGCCGAACACCGCCACGGCGTCGGTGCCGTGCTGCGCGCCGACGGCCCGCACGCGCTCCGCGATGTCGTCGAGCGCCTCGTACCACTGCACCGTCTCGAACCGGTCCCCGACCCGCCGCAGCGGCTGCGTCAGGCGGTCCGGCACGCGCAGCAGCTCGGCGCTGGTCCAGCCCTTCTGGCACATGCCGCCGGCGTTGGTCGGGAAGTCCCGCGGCTCGGCGACGCCCGGGTCGTCGCCGAGCCCCGTCCCGGAGAGGGTCTGCGCGCACTGGAGCGCGCAGTACGGGCAGTGGGTGTCGGTCACACGCCGGCCTTCGCCATCTCGGACCCCTTGCGCAGGTAGGTCGCCCAGGTCACCGCGAGGCACACGACGTAGAACCCCGCGAAGATCCAGAAGGCGGTCCGCGTCGCCGAGACGGGGTCGGCGACCCACGGGGCCGAGAACGTGATCGGGATGAGGAAGCCGCCCAGTGCGCCGACCGCGCCGGCGATGCCGATGACGGCCGAGGCCTCCTTGGTCGACGCGGCGACCGCGGCGTCGCGCTCGGCACCTTCCGCGGTGCCCACGACCGCACGCTGGCGACGGATCAGCGGGATCATCCGGTACGTCGACCCGTTGCCGATGCCGGTCGCGGCGAACACGAACAGGAACGCCAGCAGGAACCACACGAACACGCCCTCGTTGTGCTCCACTGCGGCCCGGACCGCGGCCGAGTACTCGAACGTGGCCGGATCGGGCGCCGGTGCGTCGGCGGCCGGCTTCGGCACCGGGTGCAGCCGCGAGAGCGCCGCGAGGATGCCGAGCGTGCCGACGATCATGGCGACGAACGTCGCGAGCGTGACCCGCGCACCACCGAAGCGGTCCGCCAGCCAGCCACCGAGCGGCCGCGTGAACGAGCCGACGAGGGCGCCGAGGAACGCGTAGTAGGCGAAGTTGATGCCGATGCCCGGCACCTGGGGCAGCGGCTGGTTGAAGAAGTTGATCTTGATCAGCAGCGGCATCGCGGCCGAGTAGCCGATGAACGAGCCGAACGTGCCGATGTACAGGAACGACATGATCCAGGTGTGGCGGTCGCGCACCACCGCGAGCTGCTGGCGAGGCCGCGAGTAGGCCGTCGCGAGGTTGTTCATGAAGAAGTAGGCGGCGACCGCCGCGACCACGGCCAGCGCTGCGTAGAGGTACCCGACCCGCTGCAGGACGATGCCCTCCTGGCTCGCCTTCACCAGCCCGAAGGCCCCCGCACCGCCCACGATGATCGGCAGGAAGAACTGGATGACCGAGACGCCCAGGTTGCCGCCGGCCGCATTGAGCCCGAGCGCGGCGCCCTTGTGGCGCATCGGGTAGAAGAAGTTGATGCTGGCCATCGACGACGCGAAGTTGCCGCCGCCCACGCCCGCCGTCGCGGCGATGACGATGAACACCCAGTAGGGAGTGTCGGGCCGCTGCACGAAATGGGCGAACAGCAGCGTCGGGACCACGAGCATCAGCGCGCTGAACACGGCCCAGTTCCGACCACCGAACTTCGGCACCGCGAAGGTGTACGGCAGCCGCAGCAGCGAGCCGACGAGGTTGGGCACCGCGACGAGCCAGAACAGCTGCTGCGGGCTGAACCCGAAGCCGACCTTGGCGAGCATCGCGGCCGCGGCGCTCCACAGCAGCCACACGGAGAAGCCCAGGTGCTCGCCGAACACGGACCAGATGAGGTTCCGCCGCGCGACGGTGCGACCCGTCGCGTCCCAGAACGCCGGGTTCTCGGGATCCCACTCGTCGATCCACCGCCCGGTGCGTCGGTGCGGGGGTCCGACGTCGTGGGTGGACTGGGTCGGACTGTCGATGGTGCTGGTCATGACGCGCTCCCGATGGGTCCCGCCCCGGCCCTGAACCGGAGTCGATGCCCAGGACCGTAGGAATCGCGTGTTTCGTCGGGCTCCCCGGCGCCGTCAGGGCTGGGTAACAGTCGGCGCACACCCCCGCCGCGGCCGGTGTGAGGTCGCTCGACGGGGGTCATGACCGGCACGATAGGGCCGCCGTGTTCCGGTCCGGAACCCGATCGATGTCGGCACCGTCACGGGCTCCTCACCTCGGGGTGGCCGACACCGTGAGGGCCCGTTCAGGCAGGGTCGGCTGCCGTCACGCTGCGCCTGCCACGTCCGGGCTGCTCGCGCGCCCGGAGGCCATGGCCAGGACGGCCGCCGCGTCGACGACCTCGTTCCCCCGCCATGCCACGTGCTGGTCAGGCCGCACCAGGACCATCGCGGCACCGCACTTGACCCGCAGCGCCAGGCTGTTCAGCTCGAGCACGTCGAGCGGTACACCGGCGATCGCCGCAGCCTGCCGCATCTCGTCGATCCCAGCACCCGCCGACGGTGCCGCGAGCAGGGTGAGACCGACTCCCAGGTGGTCGTACAACGACGAGCCGTCGTCGAGCCAGACATGGGGAAGGCGGTGTCCTGGCGTCGCGCTCGGCGTGTACGTCATCGACGACCAGGGAGCCACCTCGCTCTCGTCGACGGCCACAGCAGAGCTGACGTAGCGCTGATCGAGGGTGATGCCGCGCGCCACGTACTGGAGCTTGGTGCCCTGCCACAGGCGGTCACCCCAGGCCCGGCGCATCGACTCGGCCTCGACTCCTGGGGCGTCGACGTCGACGCCCGACATCTCCTCGATGATGCTGCGTGCCGTCCCGACGAAGCGGGCCACGTTGCTCGACGCCTCCGTGGCGTTCGTGACCGCGATCGGCCGCCGCTCCGGGCCGTAGGTGTCGAGCAGGGCGTCGTCGGCCCAGCCGTTGACCACCGCTCCGAGCTTCCACCCCAGGTTGACGGCGTCACCGAAGCCGGAGTTCATGTTGTGTCCCCCGAAGGGGGCGTAGAGGTGCGCGGCGTCGCCAGCGATGAACAACCGACCGGCGCGGTAGTCATCGGCGATGCGCTCGTGGATCTTGTAGGCGCCGGCGAAGACGACCTCGAAGGGGCGGTCCGCACCGATGATGCGCCGAACGATGGCCGAGACGTCGAGGGTGTCGACGTCGACGTCGACCGGATAGCCCGCCACGTGCGCGCACCACGTCTCGCGATCGATGGGGACGACGAGCGCACTGCCCGTCGGCGACGTGAGACTGGTGAACGCCGCCGGAGTCGGGCCCACTTCGTCCAGCAGTCCCTCAGCACGGAAGTGGAGCAACAGATTGGCCGCGATACCACCGCGGCCCGATCGCTCGATGCCAGCGGTCGACCGCACGAGGCTCTGCGGGCCGTCGGCTCCCACGACATAGGTCGCGCGCACGGTGGTCACGTCTCCCGTCGCCTGGTCCGTCAGGGCGACGGCGACGCCGTCCTGCTCGGTGGTGATCTCGTCCACGGTCACGCCGTCGCGATAGACCGCACCGGACTCGATCAGCGCGGCGCGCATCACCCGAAGCGTGTCCGGCTGCATGATGACCTGCGCTCCCTCGGAGACGTCGTCGCCTTCCTCAGCCGCACGGAAGTCGAATCCGTCGCGGTAGTGCCCGAGGTCCCTGCCCGACAGCGACGTGGCGAACGTGACGCCCTTCCGCCAGCCCTCTGGTGTGGTCGCGGCGGCGCGGATGTCACCCGCGATCCCCCAACGGCGCATGAACTCCAGGGTGCGCGGATTGAGGAACATCGCCTTCACCGGGTAACGCGGCGTGATCGCGTCCTTCTCGAGGATCAAGCACTTCACACCGTGGCGCCTCAGCTCGAGACCCACCGCACACCCGACCGGACCGCCACCCACCACGATCACGTCCCACGCCGTGACCTCGTCCACCCGCACCGCTGACTCCATGTCGCACCCTCTCGTCGCAGATCCTCTGACCTTGACGTCGACCCTAGGTACGACAAGTTTCAATCACTTGTTCGCTCAGGTTAGCGATGGGT
>JALRKU010000004.1 GCA_023254755.1 Aeromicrobium sp.
AATCGACGGGCGGGATCCGCGGCGATCTGCCGGCACTCGACGACGCAACCGATCGGCTCCTCCACCGGACCATCGACGGCGTTCGTGCCGACATGGACGCGATGCGCTTCAACACGGCCATCGCCAAGCTGATCGAGCTGGTCAACCACCTCACCAAGGTCGAGAGCCACGCCCGTGGAGCGATCGAGCCGCTGGTGCTGATGCTGGCACCCATCGCGCCGCACGTGGCCGAGGAGCTGTGGGCGCGCGTCGGCCACGACGCCTCGCTGGCGCGCGCGCCGTTCCCGACGGCCGATCCGCGGTACCTGGTGGCCGACACCGTGACCTGCGTCGTGCAGGTCGCCGGCAAGGTCCGGGGCAAGCTCGAGGTGGCGCCCGACATCGCCGACGACGCGCTGGAGGCGCTCGCGCTGGCCGAGCCGAACGTGGTGCGCACGATCGACGGTCGCGACGTGCGCAAGGTGATCGTCAAGGCGCCGAAGCTCGTCAGCATCGTCGTCTGACGACGACCGCCCGATACCATCGCGCGCATGGCCCGCATCGAGATCGTCACCGACTCGACGGCGTCCCTCGATCCCGCCGACGCCGATCGCGAGGGCATCGCCGTCGTCCCGCTGAAGGTGATCATCGGCGCCGACGAGTTCGTCGAGGGCCGGGACGTGACGTCGGCGATGCTCGCCGAGGCACTGGCGTCGTTCGTGCCCGTCAGCACCTCCCGACCGACGCCCGAGGAGTTCGCGGCCGTCTACCGTCAGCTGGCCGAGGCCGGCGCCGAGCACGTCGTCTCGGTCCACCTCAGCTCCAGGATGTCCGGCACGATCGACTCGGCGCGCCTGGCGGCCCGCCAGGTCGACGTGCCCGTCACGGTCGTCGACACGGGGCAGGTCGGGCTCGGCGTCGGCTTCGCCGCGGGCAGCGCGGTGCGGGTGCGTGACGCCGGAGGGTCCGTCGACGAGGTCGTCGAGGTGGCCGAACGCGCCGGGGCCACCACGACGGTCTCGCTGTACGTCGACACCCTGGAGTACCTGCGGCGCGGGGGCCGGGTGGGTGCGGCAGCGGCGCTGATCGGCTCGGCGCTGGCGGTCAAGCCGATCCTGACGATCCAGGACGGGCTGGTCGTGCCGCTCGAGAGGGTCCGCACGGCGTCCCGCGCCCTGGCTCGGCTCGAGCAGCTGGCCCTCGAGGCGGCCCAGGCGTGCACCGACGGGTACTCCATCGGGGTGCAGCACCTCGCGAACGAGGGCGTCGCTCAGCAGGTCGCCGATCGCCTGGCCGTGGCGCTGGAGCGCGAGTCGGTGCCGGTCGACGAGGTGGGCGCGGCCATCGGGGCGCACGTCGGTCCGGGCATGGTGTCGGTCACCGTCACGCCGCGCTGAGTCGTCCACAGCGATCCCGACCGAGAGCCGGTCGTCCACAGGGCTCTGCCGGTCGATCGCGCGGTCGGGCGCGGCACGCCTAGCGTCGCTGGCATGGGAGTCGACGAACCGCAGGAGACCCGGGCCGAGGTGGCCCGCCGTCGTCTCGCCCAGCTGGCGGCCGCGTTCGACGCGGAGCTGCCCGCGCGAGAGCCCGAGGTCGCCTCGCCGGCGCCCGTGCGACGTGTCGCCCCTGCGCACCTGCGGGTGGTCCTGGCGGTCGGTGCGGCGGCCTGCGTGCTCCTGGTCTGGTACCTGTTGGCCCAGCGGCCGTCGGCCGCCCGCGACGTGGCCCCGGTCGGCTTCGCGTCCCCGTCGTCCGCCGCGAAGACCCCGTCTTCGGCACCCGCCGCTGGTGCGGAGGTCGTCGTCGACGTGATCGGCCAGGTGCGTCGGCCCGGCATCGTCACCCTCCCGCGGGGGTCCCGCGTGCACGAGGCGGTCGAGGCGGCAGGTGGCCTCACCCGCAAGGCGAAGGACACCTCGGGCGTCAACATGGCTCGGGTGCTCGAGGACGGAGAGCAGATCGTGGTCGGCCCGGCAGCGTCGTCCGCGCCCGGCGGCACCTCGTCGACCGGAGCCGTCGGCGGCAGGATCAACCTGAACCAGGCGACGGTCGAGCAGCTCGACACCCTGCCCGGGGTGGGTCCGGTCACGGCGCAGGCGATCGTCGCCTGGCGCGAGGAGAACGGCCGCTTCTCGAGCGTCGACGAGCTGCTCGACGTCCGCGGCATCGGTGACGCCACGTTGGCCGAGCTGCGTGACCTGGTCACGGTCTGACGTCCTGGCAGGGCACGACCTGCGGCTGCTCCCCGCCGCGGCCGGGGCCTGGGGCGGCGCGGCGTGGTGGTCCGAGCAGCCGTCGATCACGGCGCTCGCGGTGGCGGGCGCGGCGGCAGCGGGCGCCGTCGCGCTGCGTCGACGTCCTCGGTGGGCCGTGACCGCGGCCCTGGTCGCGCTGGTCGCCGTGTCGTGCGCCTGGCGCATCGCCCAGGTCGAGGGCTCTCC
>JALRKU010000005.1 GCA_023254755.1 Aeromicrobium sp.
CAGACGACCCGTCCCGCCAGTGAGGCAGGAGCCCGGATCGTGCCCTCGTCGTCGTAGCCGGGACATCCCGGCGCGAGGTCGCTCGAGGCCCACCAGGCAGCGACGGCGGTGGCCGCCGCGGTGGCCAGGGAGAGCACGACCAGTCCGACGACTCGAGGTTCGCTCCGGCGGGTCACCGCACCAGTCTGACCCCACCCTCGTCCGCCGACGCGGGCACGGCCGTGGCTCTCGCGCTCGAGCCGGCGTGCCACGGCCGAGGTCTCCCCGGCCTCGGCGACCGAATGGACGATTTGCTCTTCGCTGGCCCGGCCGCGGTGTCACTCTTGACCGATGGGAGCTCACTGGGGAGTGGTCCGCCGTCGCGCGGGAGTCTCGGGTCTGGTCGTCGCCGTGATCGGCGTCGCCTTCACCGCCACGCCGTCGTCGGCCGCCGAGGCGCCCGCCGACCTGCGCGTCGTCGCGACCTCGTCGACCGGCGTGGCGCTCGCGTGGGAACCGACCGATCCGGGGTACTACCGGGTCCGCTACGCCCCTGCGGCCGACATGTCCGGGTCGAGGACGTGGGACCTCAAGGGCAGCTACTTCGAGCTCAAGCGCACCGACGCCAACCCGAGCCACACGGCTCCGGCCCTGGCGCCGGGCGCGGTGTACTGGGTGCAGGTCAAGTCGGTCGCCAACGGCACGACCGCGGCGAAGCGGACGTCGCTGAGCTCGTACTCGCAGCCGGTGCGGGTCGAGGTCCCGGCGAGCGAGTTCTCGGCGCTCCCGCCGCACGGGCTGCGCGCGACCACCGGCGACGCCGACACCGTGCACCTGTCGTGGGGCACCGCGGGCGGCGGCAGTCGGTACGCCGTTCGCTACACCGACGACCCCAGCCAGCCGGTCGACCAGTGGGACGAGGTCCGCTGGGACGGACCGGGGGGATCGATCGACGACCTCGACGCGTCGACCGAGTACACGTTCCGCGCCCGCGTGGTCGATGCCGCCGGGGTGCCGCGCAGCGAGCTGAGCAACCCCGTAGCCGCCCGCACCGCAGCGAGCGACGACACCCTGGCACTGAACGTCATCAGCTACAACGTCATGAAGTCGACCGTCAGCAAGCCGTCGTGGACGTCGCGCCGCGCCGCGTCGGCGGCCGCGATCCGGTCGCAGGCGCCCGACGTCATGGCCCTGCAGGAGGCCTCGACCTCGACCTCGTGGTCGAAGGGCAAGAAGAGCCAGGTCGACGACCTGCTCGACCTCGTCGGTTCGAAGTACGCGCTCGCCTCGCGCAAGTCGTTCGGCGGCACCGCGCTCGCCTACGACTCGTCGCGCCTGACGGCCGAGGCCTCCGGAGGCTCGGTCCTCACTCCGACCAAGAAGAAGATCCCCCGGTACGCCGTCTGGGCGAGGCTGCGCGACAAGGCGACCGGCACGCGGTTCTTCGCCGTGACGACCCACCTGGAGCCGACGTCCTCGGGCAGCAACTCCGTCCGTGTCAAGCAGGCCAGGAAGCTCGTCGCCCTCGTGCAGAAGGAGTCGAGCGGCCTGCCCGTCGTCCTCGCCGGCGACCTGAACTCGAGCCGCGCCTCGTCACCGAGCAACGGGCCGTACCGGGTGATCACGGGCGCCGGGTACGTCGACCCCGTCCGGAACCAGGAGCCGACCCTGCTCGCAGGGCACGACCTGCCCGCCGAGCACACCGTCAACCTGGAGTACAACTCGGCGAACAAGCTGCTGTCCCGCCCCACGCGCACGGCCTGGACCGTCGGCACCCACATCGACTACGTGTTCGTCTCACCCGACGTCCGCGTGGCGACCTGGCGCATGGTGCTCGACCTCGCCGACGACGGATCGTTCGCGACCCCGGCACCGTCGGACCACAACATGATCTCGACCACCGTCTACGTCGACTGACTCGTCCAGCGAGCCAGCCCGTCACAATGGGCGGGTGCTGCTGACGATCACCGCGACCCGGAACGACGGCCTCGCCGACCCGAGCGACCTGGGCTACCTGCTGCACAAGCACCCCGACCGGGTGCAGACCTTCGAGGTGTTCGGCGGCACCGCGACCGTGGCCTACCCCGAGGTCACGGTCGAGCGCTGCACCGTCGCGCTCGTGCTCGAGGTCGACCCGATCGGGCTGGTGCGCGGCCGGCGCGGTCGGAACGAGGGATTCTCGCTCGCCCAGTACGTCAACGACCGACCGTACGCCGCCACCTCGTTGCTCTCCGTCGCGATGGGCAAGGTGTTCCGCAGCGCCCTGAACGGGCAGTGCAAACCGCGACCCGAGCTGGTCGCCGCGCCGCTCGACCTGCGGATCGAGCTGCCGACGCTGCCCGGCGGAGCCGAGCTGGTGACCCGGCTGTTCTCCCCGCTGGGCTGGACGGTGACGGCCGAACCTCTCCCGCTCGACCCCGAGATCCCCGCCTGGGGCGACTCCGACTACTGCACGGTCTCCCTGGTCGGCACGCTGACGCTCGCCGACGCACTGAACCACCTCTACGTGCTGATCCCCGTGCTCGACGGCGGCAAGCACTACTGGGTCAGCGGCGACGAGGTCGACAAGCTGGTGCGGGCCGGCACCGGCTGGCTCGGCTCGCACCCCGAGCGCGACCTCATCAACAGCCGCTACCTGGCTCGCCAGCGCGACCTGATCGACGAGGTCCGCGAGCGCCTCACCGAGCTCGACGGGTCCATCGAGCCGGCCGAGGACCCGGTGCACCGGGAGCCCCCGCTCGTGCGGTTGCGGCACGACGCCGTCATCGAGCAGGTCGAGCGGTTGCGCCCGGGCTCGGTGCTGGACCTCGGCTGCGGACCGGGCGCGCTGCTGCGCCGGCTGCTCGAGACGCGCGGCGTCGAGCGCGTCGTCGGCACCGAGGTGGCCGCCGGGGCGCTCGAGATCGCCGCGAAGCGACTGCACGTCGATCGGATGACCGAGCGGCAGGCCGACCGGCTCGACCTGTTGCTGTCGTCGTTGCAGTACCAGGACCGGCGCCTCGTCGGCTTCGACCTCGCCGTCCTCATGGAGGTGATCGAGCACGTCGACGAGGACCGACTGCCCGCCGTCGTCGCGAACGTGTTCGGCTTCATGCGCCCAGGAGCGGTCGTGGTGACGACGCCGAACGGCGAGTACAACGCGCTGTACCCGACCCTCTCCGAGGGCGGCTTCCGCCACGTCGACCACCGGTTCGAGTGGACCCGCGCCGAGCTCGCCGAGTGGTCCGATGCGGTCGCGGCGCGCTACGGGTACTCGGTCGAGCGGTTCGGCATCGGCACCGAGGACGCCGAGCTCGGCACGCCCACGCAGATGGCCGTGTTCCGGCGCGTCGAGGAGGCGGCGGCATGAGCGAGGCGACGACCGTACTCCAGGTCCCCGAGGTGTCCCTGGTCGTGCTCGTGGGTGCGAGCGGTTCGGGCAAGACGTCGTTCGCCGCCCGGCACTTCCGTCCCACCGAGGTCGTGTCGTCCGATGCGTGCCGTGCGCTGGTGTCCGACGACGAGAACGACCAGTCGGCCACGGCCGACGCGTTCGACCTGCTGAACGTCATCGTCGGCAAGCGGCTGGGCCGCGGACTGCTCACCGTCGTCGACGCGACCAACGTGCAGCCGCACGCGCGTCGCAGCCTGATCGCGGTCGCGAAGGAGCACGACGTGCTCGCGACGGCGGTGGTGCTCGACGTGCCGCCGGCCGTGTCCGTCGAGCGGAACGCGGCCCGACCCGACCGAACGTTCGGCGCCTCGGTCGTCCGCCGCCAGCACGACCAGCTGCGCCGGTCGCTGAAGTCCCTGCGCCGCGAGGGCTTCCGGCACGTGCACGTGCTGTCGTCGGTCGAGGAGATCGAGGCGGCCACGTTCGAGCGCACCCGCCTGCACAACGACCTGCGCGACGTCACGGGTCCGTTCGACGTCATCGGCGACGTCCACGGCTGCCGGGCCGAGCTCGAGCAGCTGCTCGACCACCTCGGCTACGTCGTCACCAGCGACGCGAAGGGCCGACCGGTCGACGCCGCGCACCCCGACGGTCGGCGAGCGATCTTCGTCGGCGACCTCGTCGACCGCGGCCCCGACTCCCCCGGCGTGCTCCGGCTGGTGATGGGCATGGTCGGCGCCGGGCACGCCTTCTGCGTCGCCGGCAACCACGAGGCCAAGCTGTCGAACGCGCTGTCGGGCCGCAAGGTCACCGTCAGCCACGGCCTCGAGACGACCCTGGCCCAGCTCGAGGCCGAGTCCGACGACTTCCGCGCCGAGGTCGCCCGCTTCGTCGACGGTCTGATCGCGCACTACGTGATGGACGGCGGTCGCCTCGTCGTGGCCCACGCCGGGCTCAAGGAGAGCTACCACGGTCGGGCGTCGGGCCGCGTGCGCGCGTTCGCGCTCTACGGCGACACCAGCGGCGAGACCGACGAGTTCGGTCTGCCCGTCCGCTACCCGTGGGCCGAGGACTACCGGGGCCAGGCCATGGTGCTGTACGGCCACACGCCCACCCCCACGCCCGAGTGGGTCAACAACACGATGTGCCTCGACACCGGGTGCGTGTTCGGCGGCGCGCTGACGGCCCTGCGCTACCCCGAGCGCGAGGTCGTCCAGGTCGAGGCAGCCGAGACCTACTACGAGCCGGTCCGACCCCTCGCGCCGCCGGAGCGCGACCCCGACGTGCTGCGCCTCGACGACGTCCTCGGCCCCCGGATCATCGAGACCACGACGATGGGCCGGATCTCCCTGCGCGAGGAGAACGCCGCCGGCGCCCTCGAGGTGATGAGCCGCTTCGCGGTCGACCCCACGCGGCTGCTGTACCTGCCGCCGACCATGTCGCCGAGCGACACCTCGACCCTCGACGACCACCTCGAGCACCCCGAGCAGGCCTTCACCCACCTCGCGCGCACCGGCGCGGGCCAGGTCATCTGCGAGGAGAAGCACATGGGCTCGCGCGCCGTGATCGTCGTCGAGCGCTCCGGAGCCGGCGTCGTCCACACCCGCACGGGCCGCTCGTTCTTCGACGCCGCGACCGAGCGCACCGTGCTCGATCGCGTCGCCGCGGCGATCGGAACCGCTGGCCTGTGGGACGAGCTGGCCACCGACCAGCTGGTCCTCGACGCCGAGATCATGCCGTGGTCCACGAAGGCCGGCGCCCTGATCCGTCAGCAGTACGCGGCCGTCGGAGCGGCGGCCCGCGCCGGACTGGGGAGCACGCTCGAGGTGCTCTCCACGGCGGCGACGCGGGGCCTCGACGTCGCCGGGCTGCTCGACCGCACCGCCCGACGGCGCGCCGACGCCGACGCCTACACGGCCGCGTACCGCCGCTACGTGTGGGACGTCGACGGTCTCGACGGCCTGCGCGTCGCCCCCTTCCAGGTGCTCGCGTCGCGGACCGAGACGTTCCAGACCCGCGACCACCTGTGGCACCTGGGCATCGCCGACCGACTCGCCGAGGCCGACGGCGACCTGTTCGCCACGACCGGACGACTCGTCGTCGACCCGACTGACGAGGCTTCGGCTGCCACCGGCGCCGCCTGGTGGGAGGAGCTCACGGCCGCCGGTGGTGAGGGCATGGTCGTCAAGCCGCTCGCCAACCTGACCCGCAGACCCAAGAAGGGCCTCGTCCAGCCCGGCGTGAAGGTGCGCGGCCGCGAGTACCTGCGCATCATCTACGGCCTCGACTACACCGAGCAGGAGAACCTCAGCCGTCTGCGCGACCGGAACCTCGGCCGCAAGCAGTCGATGGCGCTGCGCGAGTACGCCCTCGGCCTCGAGGCCCTCCGCCGCCACACCAGCGGCGAACCCACCTGGCGCGTCCACGAGTGCGTCTTCGCGATCCTCGCCCTGGAGTCCGAGCCCGTCGACCCGCGCCTGTAGGCGATCCACGGGCGACCCTCGCTCGCGCGGGGTCCTCCCGATTCCCGCGCATCGCTCGATCTCCAACGGCAGGGCCCCCGACGAAAAGCGTGTCGGGGGCCCTGCCCTTGGAGCCGGTGACGGGAATCGAACCCGCGTATCTTGCTTGGGAAGCAAGCGCTCTGCCATTGAGCTACACCGGCGAGGACGCCACTGTATCGAACGCACCGGTGACCCTTCGTCGGCAGTTCAGCGAATTCGGCGGCGGTGAGTCGTCTGCGGATCTACGCTCCGTCTGGTCCCACGATGGGGCCACGTCTCGACAGGAGCTCGTCCGTGAACCGCACACGCCTCGCCGCGGCCGTCGTCGCCGCCACCACGATCGTGCCGACCATGCTGGCCGTCACCACCACCGCCGCGCAGGCCGCGACGTACACCGCCACCATCTCCGTGAACCCCGGCCCCGACGGCGTCGGCGAGACCGGTGAGCCCATTCGCCTGACTGGCACGGTCAAGGGCGGGGCCGTCAAGGGCAAAAAGGTGACGGTCTACGCACGCTTCGTCGGCGAGCCGACCTGGACGAAGGTGTCCAGCCCGAAGCTGTCGAGCAAGGGCGCATGGTCGTCGAGCTACACGCCGTCGTACGGAGGCGACACCGAATTCAAGGTCGTCAAGGCCACGTCCGGAAAGACGAAGGGCGTCACCAAGACCAGCTCTTCGGTCAAGGTGTTCGGCTGGATCTCTGAGTACTCGTTCCGCTTCGAGGCGGCAGCGACGCCCTCCGACGCGCTGACCCGGGCCAACGGTTCGATCAACGGGGCCAGCTACCGAGGGCTTGTCCAGGTCAAGGACGGTGGATCGGTCCTCTACCCGCTCGGCGCCAAGGACTGCGACCGAGTCCGTGGCGAGGTGGGTGTCCTCGACTCCAGCACCGACACGTCCGGAAAGATCTCGCTCGCGTACTTCTTCCCGTTCGCCGAGGTCGGCGTGGCCAAGCAGCAGGATCCGGTCGCGTTCAGCACCCGCGTCGCGCCGGGTTCCGACGTCGCGATCTGGTCCACGACCGGCGCGACGAACTCGGTCTCGACGACGAGCTCGATGGCGTTCACCGACCTCGCGTTCCACTGCAACTACCACTTCAACTGAGCCGGGCGACGCGGGCGGTACGGTCGGCGGCATGAGCCTGGTGCAGCTGACGTCGGTCGACGCCGTCCGCGTCGTCACGATCGACGACCCCGAGCGGCGGAATGCGCTGAGCTGGCCGCTGCTCGACGCCTTCAGCGCCGCGATCGCCGAGGTCGCGGCCGACCCCGACGCTCGGGCGCTCGTGGTCCGCGGCAACGGCACGGCGTTCTGCGCCGGCGCCGACCTGAACGACCTGTTCGGCGACCTCGACCGCCCCGTCGAGGTGCTGCGCGACCACCTGCTGAAGGTGTACGGCTCGTTCCTGCCGATCCGCGACCTGGCCATCCCGACCGTCGCCGCCGTGCACGGGGCGGCCGTCGGCGCCGGCCTCAACATCGCGCTGGCGTGCGACGTCATCGTGGCGGGTCCGCTGGCCGGCTTCGGCGCGACGTTCAGCCAGATCGGCCTGCACCCCGGCGGCGGGTGCACGTGGATGCTGACGCAGCGCATCGGCTCGGCCAACACCGCGGCCGCGCTCTACAAGGGCGAGATCATCGGCGCCGAGGAGGGCACCGCCCTCGGCATCGCCCAGGAGCTCGTGGAGCACCCGAAGGACCGCGCCCTCGAGCTCGCGACCCAGTGGGCGCAGCGTGACCCGGCGCTGATGGCCGACATCAAGCGATCGGTCGCCGTCGCCGCGACCTCGACCCTGGAGGAGTCCGTCGCCGTCGAGGCCCTCGCCCAGGCCCGGTCGCTCAAGAGCGAGCAGTTCCAGGCCTTCGCGGCTCGCTTCACGAGCTGACCGGACCCCGGAGACCGGAGAGGCGCGGAGGGGTCAGACCGCGCCGTGGGCGTCGGCGACCTTGCGGGCCTCCTGCCGCAGGGCCTGGACGACGAGGCGGACGGACGGACGCTCGAAGCGATCGGGCCGCAGCAGCGCCGAGATGTCTCGCCGCGCCCGGATCCCGACCAGAGGCCGGGTGACCAGACCGTTCTCGTGCTCACGCGTCGTGAAGCGCGGGAGGATCGCGATGCCGTGACCGCCCGCCACCAGGGCTTCGACGATCCCGTTCTCGGAGATCCGCTGCGCCACGCGCACCGGCTCGCCCGTCGCCGCGACCACCTGCTCCAGCACCCCGTCGTAGGGATAGCCGTGAGGGGCGCCGATCCACGTCTCCCCGACGACGTCCTTCGGCGACAGGCTCGCCTTGCGCGCGAGCCGGTGGTCCTCGGGGAGCGCCACGTCGAGGGGCTCGACCATCAGCGGGACGACCTGGAGTCCGCGGTCGTGCCAGCTCGCGGACGTCGCGACCGAGTCCGCGATGACGATGTCGTGGTCCGAGGTCAGGTCGCCGTAGTCGAGCACGTCGCCGATGACGTCGGAGACGGTCAGCACGACCTCCGGGACCTCCGCCATGCGGTCGAGCAGGCCGGGCAGCAGCATCTCGCCCCCCGTCTGGAAGGTCAGCACCCTCACCTCGCCGGCGGGCTGCTCCATGAACTCTCGCCAACGCCCCTCGGCGCGCTCGATCGCGACGGCGATCTCGGTCGCGGTCTGGGCGAGCGCGCGGCCCGCGACCGTCAGCTCGACCCCTCGCCCTGCGGGGGCGATGAGCGTGTATCCCGCCTCCCGCTCCAGTGCCTTGAGCTGCTGGGAGACGGCCGACGGCGTGACGTGCACCGCATCGGCGACGGCGCCGATCGTCCCGCGTTCGGACAATTCTCTGAGCAGCTGGAGCTTGCGCACATCCATGTAGTCAAACTACACATCAAGACTAGTTTTGTTCGCTTGTCCTTGATAGTTCGACATGGAGATACTTGGGGTGTCACCCGAGAAAGCCTGGAGGAGGCTCCCCATGATCACCATCGTCACCGTCGCAGCTGCCCTGTCCGTGGCCGGAGTCGTCCGCACGGCTCGCCTCGTCAGCACGGACGGATTCGGTCGAATCCCTACCCGCACCCACTGACGTCGGCTACACTGGATCCAAGGCCGGTCATCCACCCCCCGAGGTGACCGGCCTTTCCCATGCCCGCCTGCTGGTGCGGTGAGCAGGATCGGCTTCGACCTCGACATGACGTTGATCGACTCCCGGCCGGGGATCGGTGCCGTGATGCACCGGATCGCCGAGGAGTCCGGCCACGCGATCGACGTGGATCTCGCGACGTCGCGTCTCGGGCCTCCGCTGTCGTGGGAGCTCGCCCACTGGGTCCCGGCCGACGAGGTCGACCACTGGGTCGCCCGGTACCGGGCGCTGTATCCCGGCATCGCCATCCCCGCCACGCTGGCGCTGCCCGGCGCCGCCGACGCGCTGGCCGCCGCCAACGCTCTCGGCGGCAGCCTCGTCGTGACCGCGAAGCACGCGCCGAACGCCCGCAAGCAGGTCGACCACCTGGGTCTGCCGGCCGGCAGCGTGCACGGTGACGCGTGGCGCGAGCAGAAGGCCGAGGTGCTCCTCGCCCAGGGCGCCGACCTGTACGTCGGCGACCACGTGCACGACATGGACGCGGCACGCCTCGCCGGCGTCCCGGGCGTCGGCGTGCTGACCGGGACCAGCTCGGCGGACGAGCTGCGCGCCGCCGGCGCAGCCCTGGTCATCGACTCCCTGCTGGACGTCGAGCGAGCCTTCGAGCTGCTGTGACGAGTCCGCAGGTCAGGCCGCAATTTGTGTCTGACGTCGTTCAGGCGGATACTGATGTTACTGGCCAGTAGCGGCCAGCACATCGTCCCCCGCCTCCGCCTGCAGAAGGACACCTGGCATGAGCCACTACAAGAGCAACCTGCGTGACGTCGAGTTCAACCTCTTCGAGCTCTTCGGTCGCGACGAGATCCTGGGCAAGGCCCCGTTCGACGAGGTCGACACCGACACCGCCAGGAGCATCGTCGGCGAGATCGAGCGCCTCTCCCGCGAGGACCTCGCGGCCTCGTTCGTCGACGCCGACCGCAACCCGCCCGTCTACGACCCAGCCACCCACTCGGTCACCATGAACGAGTCGTTCAAGGCCAGCTACGACGCCTGGATGGCGTCGGAGTGGTGGCGCCTGCAGATCCCCGAGGAGCTCGGCGGCCAGAAGGCACCGGCCTCCCTCGTGTGGGGCTCCGCCGAGTTCGTCCTGGGCGCGAACCCGCCCATCTGGATGTTCGCGTGCGGCCCGGCCTTCGCGCGCGTCGTGTTCGAGAACGGCACGAGCGACCGCGACCGCAAGATCGCCCAGCACATGGTCGACATCGATCCCCATGAGTCGCGCACCCGCTTTTTCCTTGGACACCGCGCGAATAGCACGCCCTAAATCCGTTTTTGATATGAGTAAATAAAGAATCAAGCAAGACAGCAAGGCGCCACCGAATGCGATGACTTTGGGCGTTGAAATAAAGGCCGGGCCAATTTCCACAACAGCCAAGGTCATATCGGTCTCGATCGTCTGGGTGTCCGAGCGAAACACCAAGAGCGCCAAGTTTTCCATCACGATGGATATACCCAACGTGACCAACAAAATATTTTCGTCCCGCCCATGGCTGGACCGATTGATCACAATTTTTTGCAACCCGTAGCCCAGCAAAAACATGCCGGGAATCAAGATCGGTAACGCCCAATACGGCGTGATACCAAACTTGGTATGCAAGATATAAACCGCATAAAGCGCCAGCATCAACGACGCCCCATGGGCGAAGTTGATGATGTGTAGCACGCCATAAATGAGTGTGAGCCCCAACGCAATGAGGGCATAAATAGCCCCGGTTGTAAGACCGTTCAGGACTGACGGAATCAGGATGGACAGATCAAACATGGTTGGGGCTTTTCCTCATCAACCCTTCATGGGGAAGAGCGGTGCGGTCTCGCGATAGTCGGTCGGGAAGATGACCTTGATATCGCCATTCAGCACCTGGGTCATCAGCGGACGAGCCCCTGTGTTTTGACCATTCACGACCTTGGTTGCCGCG